>CAZBFL010000119.1:0-4123 GCA_964491175.1 uncultured bacterium | reverse complement strand
ATAGTGAATTGTAAAATGGTAACATCATAATACTTAAATCAATAATCTTTTACCATTAACCATTCACTATTTACTGTTTTTAAGAGCGGGGTGAGGGAATCGAACCCTCATTAACAGCTTGGAAGGCTGTAGTTTTACCACTAAACTAACCCCGCGTTTGTTGTAATGACCTTCCGTTAAACCCTATTAATATACTTCTTCCCACCGGAAAAGTCAAGAAAATTTGCTTTGCGTTTTATTCGGATTTGTTGTATTATATTCAAATAATGCCAAAAGAAAACGGCGTACTCTGGGCTCCCTGGCGCAAGGGTTATGTAATCCAACCCGACAAAGATAAGGCGTGTTTATTTTGCCGGGTAATTCGGGAAAAAGACGACCGGAAAAACCTGATCGTTTTTCGCGGCAAGGGCGTGTTCATAATTTTAAACCGTTTTCCCTATAACAACGGTCACCTGATGGTTCTTCCCAACCGGCACCTGAAAGATCTGTTCGCCTTGAAGTCCGAAGAAGCGAAGGAACTATTTTCTTTGATTAAACTGGCAAACCGGGGGTTGAAGAAAGCGCTGAAACCGGAGGGTTTGAATATAGGTCTTAATATGGGAAAAGCGGCCGGCGCCGGAATCGCCGGACATCTTCACGTACACATTATTCCGCGCTGGTTCGGAGACACCAATTTTATGCCGGCAATCAGCGGCACCAAGTCCCTGCCGGATTCCCTGGATGCGCTTTACGAGGAATTAAACCATGTCTTTCATCGCTGATTTTCATATTCATTCTAAATATTCCCGCGCCACCAGTCTGAATATGGACCTGGAGCATCTGGCCCAATCGGCCCGGGAAAAAGGCATATCCCTGGTCGGGACCGGAGATTTTACCCATCCGGTCTGGTTTCAGGAACTGAAAAAAAAACTGCAGCCGGCCGAAGACGGGATTTATGCTTATCGGGGAACCCGATTCATCCTGACCGCCGAGGTATGCAATATATTTCCCAGCCGTAATTCCATTAAAAGAATACATAACGTCATTTTTTTGCCGGACCTGGAAGCGGCCGAAAGACTTTCTTTGAAACTGGCCGCTTACGGCAGCCTTGGTTCCGACGGACGTCCGATGCTGCAGCTTTCCGGCGATGACCTGATCGGCCGGGTAAAGGATGTGGCCGAATTCGGCTTTGTGGTTCCGGCCCATATCTGGACCCCTCATTTTTCACTTTTTGGTTCCAACAGCGGCTTTGACCGGATTTCAGACTGTTTTCCTAAAAGGTTGGCGGAAGTATTTGCCCTGGAGACCGGTCTTTCCAGCGACCCGGAGATGAATTGGCGGCTTTCCGGTTTAGACGCTTATTCCCTGATATCAAACTCCGACGCTCATTCACCGTCCAAGCTCGGCCGTGAGGTTAACGTTTTTAGCAAGGTTCTTGATTACCGTGAAATTATCGATGTTTTAAAAACGAAAGATAAAGAACGGTTTCTGTACACCGTGGAGTATTTTCCGGAAGAAGGGAAATATCATTACGACGGGCACCGCTTTTGCAAATCTTCGCTTCCGCCGGAGAAATCGATCGCCAACAAAAACCTTTGTCCGGTTTGCGGTCGGAAAGTTACCGTGGGCGTTTTGCACCGGGTCTGCGATTTGGCGGACCGGCCGGAAGGCGTTGTTCCGGAAAACGGCATTCCTTTCCGAAGAATGGTGCCTCTTGACCAGATTATCGCTTTTGTTCTGAAGAGACCGGTGGATAGCCCGATAGTTAAAGAGAAATACCGAAAGCTGGTCACCGACCTGGCGCCGGAATTTGAAATCCTGCTTTCGCTGCCGGATTCGGAAATTGAAAATAGAGCGGAACCGGAAATAGCGGCCGCCATCGTTTCGGTGCGCCGGGGCAGGGTTAAGGTAGAGCCCGGTTACGACGGAGAATTCGGCAAGGTTGAAATAATTCAGGAATCCGCCGTAAAACAGTCGACGCTCTTCTGATAAACTGCACAATGCTGACTCTTTTTACGCCGCTTTACTATCTTTTTTCGGAAGGCCGGCGGTTTCTCTATCAAAAAGGTTTTTTAGCAAAAGTCCGGGTTCCGGCCCTGGTGGTTAGCGTCGGCAACATTACCACGGGCGGAACCGGGAAGACCACCATTACCCGTTATCTGGCCGAATATTTTCACGGACAGGGAAAGCGGGTGGCGGTTATCAGCCATGGCGTCAGCGGCAGCCGCAAAGGTCTGGTTGTTTCCGATGGAAAGAATGTTTTGACAGATATACGACAGGCCGGAGACGAGGCCTATCTTCTGGCGCGAAGCCTGCCCGGTATCCCGGTATTATCGGGTCGGCGCCGCGAGGTTCAGGCGCGGCTTGCCTGTGAAAAGTTTGGCGCGGAGGTCATTATTCTGGACGACGCTTTTCACGCTCTGCGCCTGCACCGCGATTATGACATCCTGGTCTTCAATTGTTTTAGCCGATTGGGAAACGGCCGTCTCTTACCGGCCGGCCCTTTACGAGAGCCGCCGGCTAATATCGGCCGGGCGAACGTTATCTGGCTTAACCAGGTTGACCTGTCCGATGAAAAAACGTTGGATGATTTTCAAGCAGAATTACTGAAATTTAATCAAAAAGCGTCCGTCGTCAAGAGTCATTATCGATACCGGAGGTTCTGTTTTCTTTCCGGAGAACCGATGCTTCCGGAAAATATGTCCGGCAAAAAAGTATGGCTTTGCGCTGCCATCGGCGAACCGCAGGGTTTTATCAAAAAGATGGAAAAAACAGGGGTTTTGGTAGTCGGGGTTACCCTTTTTGCGGACCATCATTTTTATTCGGCGAAGGAGATACAGAAAATTCCTTTGAACGAAGCGGATTTTTTGGTTATCACCGAAAAAGACAGCGTCCGTTTTCCTTCGGTTAAACTTTTAAAACCGGTCTTATATCCGGAAATAGAATTGGTCGTGGAAGGTCTGGATTTATGTTGATTATCCCGGCGATTGACATTCTGGAAAAACGGCTGGTGCGCCTGACCCAGGGTGATTATCAGCAGGTAACCGACTACGGGCTCCTCCCCCGGGAGACGCTCCGGAAATATGCCGAAGCCGGGGCGCAGCGAGTTCACCTTGTTTTTCTGGGCGCGGCCCGCGAAGGTTTGCGGTCGTTGGAAGAAGACCCTATTCTGCTGGATCTCCTGGAAGAGAAGAAACGGTTCGGTCTTCAGGTGGAAGTGGGCGGCGGTATCCGGACAATAGATGAGATACGGCGTCTTCTGGGGTGGGGGGTTGATTACGTTATCCTTGGAACGGCCGCAATGCTGGATGTAATCAAGATTAACGAACAACGCCTCAAGATTAATTATCCCAAAAATCTGGGTGATTTTATCGCCGAAGTGGACCTGCCTCATTCCAGTCTTATTCAGGAAATAGTAAGCGCCGGACTGATCGAAAAAGTAATCATCGGGCTGGATTGCAAAAAAGGCGCCGTGGCGATAAGCGGCTGGGAATTAACCCTGCCGCCCCGGCCGGAAACGATGGCTGAAAATTTTCAGGAGTTGGGCTTCCGTCAACTAATCTTCACCTCGGTCGAACAAGACGGCACTTTACTGGGTCCGGATACAACGGGAGCAAAGCAACTGGCGCAGGCAGCGCCGGAAATTTCATTAATTATCGCCGGCGGCATCGGCGGTGAAGAGGACATTGCCCGGCTGGCTCGGTTGAACATACCAAACCTTAAAGGAGTTGTCGTCGGTAAAGCGCTTTACGAAGGAAAGGTTGATTTGCAGAAAGTAATTCGTCAATATCAATGAAAAAATTTTTTTGGCTGCTGTTTTTTCTAATATTTGCCTTAAATCTGGGTAAACTTCAAGCCGAACCGGCAACGGTGGAGGTAATTCTTGACAAGCAATATTACCCGGCGGCTTTGAAAGCGATTAAAGAAGCGAAAGAATCGATTAATTTTGCCGTTTTTCAGATCCGGTATTACTCGGAACACCCTCAAAGTCCCTCCAACCTTTTAATTGACGGGTTGATTCTGGCCGCCGGGAGAGGTGTAAACATCGAAGTCTGCCTGGAGCAGTCGAAAGGATACAACACGGAAAACACCCTGGATAACCTGAAAGTCGCTTATAAATTGAACGCCGGCGGGGTGAAAGTTT
>CAZBFL010000118.1:0-4168 GCA_964491175.1 uncultured bacterium | reverse complement strand
AATCTGGCGCCACATCATCCCCCAGACCTTTTCCTACACCATCACCGCCGTTACCCTTTCGGTGCCCGGCTACATCCTGGGCGAGTCCGCGCTCTCCCTGTTGGGGCTGGGCATACAGGAACCGCAGGCCAGTTGGGGCAATATACTCTCTTCCGCCATGGGCAGTTTGGAGGTAATCCTTTACCACGGCTGGATGCTGATTCCGGGCCTGCTTATCTTTGTTACGGTTCTGGCCTATAACCTGCTGGGTGACGGTTTGCGGGAGATTTCAGGGGTTGCTCAATAACAAAATTGGAGACCTAACGATGATAATTGATCACATTGACAATTTTTCTTTTTATTGCGGTGCGGACAAGCGATTAATCGCGGCTTTCAAATTCCTGAGAGAAAAAAATCCGGACGAAATGGCTGCGGGCAAATATGAAATCGACGGGTCAAACATCTATGCGCTTGTGCAATCCTATGAGACAAAGCCTGAAGAAAATGGGGTCTGGGAGGCGCACCGTAAGTACATCGACATCCAATATCTGGCCAGCGGAACCGAAAGGATGGGTTATGCCAACCTGGCGGCGATGACTCTTTGCCGGGAATACAGGGAAGAGGAAGACTGCCTGCTGCTTAACGGGGAGGGAAGTTTTTTTCTGCTTAAGCCGAAAAACTTTGTTCTTTTTATGCCCCAGGATGCGCATATGCCCGGTCTGGCGGCCGCCGGGCCGCAGGCGGTGAAAAAGGTGGTCGTAAAGGTCAGAATATGATATAATAATTCAGGAAAGTAAACATATCTTCACTATTTTCCCCCAAAATTTCCCAAGAATAAAGTATGACAACAATCGGTATTAATCTGAATAAAAACAGGGCGTATGATATTTTAATCGGCCGTAATAACCTTGATGCCGTCGGGGCCCGGTTAAAAGCCATGAATGCCGGCGAAAGCATCTTTATCATAACCGACTCGAAGGTGGGCGGATTGTATGCCGAAAGACTGACCGGCATTTTCCGGAAAGCGGGTTTTAGCGATATCGGCCTGGCTAAATTTCCGGCCGGCGAAAAGAACAAGAACATAAAAACTTACGTTGAGTTGTTGACCCGGCTTGCAAAATTTGACGGGGGTCTGAACAAACGCATTCTCGCGGTAAATCTGGGCGGCGGGGTTGTCGGAGACGTCGGGGGCTTTGTAGCCGCAACCTTCAACCGGGGAATCGGCTATGTTCAAATTCCCACGACCCTTTTGGCCAACGTTGATTCCGGGATAGGCGGGAAGGTGGGCATAGATTTTAATAACATCAAGAACAAGGTCGGGAGTTTTTACCAGCCGAAACTGGTCTTCGTGGATTTGAGTTTGCTCAAAACTTTAGACTTGAGAGAAATAAGGTCGGGTCTGGCGGAAGTGGTTAAATACGGTGTTATCGCAGACCCGGTTTTATTAAGATATGTTGAGGGACACGCAAAGGACAGTCTGGCGTTGAACCTCAACGTGATTGAGCCGATTGTGGAAAAATCTTATCGCATAAAGGCCGGAATAGTCGAGCAAGATGAAAAAGACACCAGGGGAATCCGGATGGTCCTGAACTACGGCCATACAATCGGCCATGCGGTCGAATCGGCGGCCGGATTCAAATACAGTCACGGAGAGGCCGTATCGATCGGTATGGTGTGCGCTAACGACCTTGCTTGCGAACTCGGAATCTTCAGCCGGACGGAAGCGAAAAGGATAGAAACCCTGTTATCAAAAATCGGCCTGCCGGTTAAAATTGTCAACGGCAAATTGGCGGATATCATCCGGTTTTTAAAACACGATAAAAAATCAATCGGCGGAGCCAACCGGTTCGTCTTGCCGGTGAAGATTGGAAAGACGGAAATAAAGAGCGCAATACCGCCGGAACTTGTTAAAAAAATTGTCAAAAAACGGATGATTTCGGCAATCCCTTGATTTTAGCGGATCCATTTGACACAAAAACGCAATAAGTAGTATAATTAAAGAACGATAATAACAAGATGATGTGTTTGAAAATTTATGGAACAGTACGACGCGACTAATATTCAGGTTCTGGACGGAATTGAAGCGGTGCGCAAACGGCCGGCGATGTACATCGGCGATACGTCCGTAGCCGGTCTGCACCACCTGGTTTACGAGGTGGTTGACAACTCCATCGATGAGGCGATGGTTGGACATTGCACCCGCATCATAGTCACCATCCATGTCGACGGCACCGTTTCGGTTGAGGATAACGGCCGGGGAATCCCGGTGGACCTGCACAAGACGGAAAAGCGGCCGGCCCTGGAAGTGGTGATGACGGTCCTGCACGCCGGCGGCAAGTTTGACCACCGTTCCTACAAGGTTTCCGGCGGACTGCACGGAGTGGGTGTTTCGGTTGTCAACGCGCTTTCAGAGTGGCTGGACGTGGAGGTGCGGCGGAACAACGGCATCTACCAGCAGCGTTACGAGCGGGGCAAAGTCGCCGGTCCGTTGAAGAACGTCGGCAAAACAACCGGTACCGGAACCAAGGTCACTTTCAAGCCGGATAGCGACATTTTTGAAACGGTTGAATTTGATACCGACATCCTTTCCAACCGGCTGCGGGAGCTGGCTTTTCTCAACCCGGTCCTGACGATTGTTTTTGCGGATGAGCGCTCCGACCACAAAGAGGAGTTTCATTACGAATCCGGCCTGGTTACTTTCGTAGAGCATATCAATAAGAATAAAATCCCGCTTTTTACGCCCCCTTTCTTTTTCCGCAAGGCGGACGACGGCACGGAAGTGGAGGTGGCGCTTCAATATAACGACGCTTACACCGAAAACGTTTTTACCTTTGCCAACAACATCAATACCCGGGAAGGCGGTACGCACCTTTCCGGATTCCGGTCCGGCCTGACGCGCGGCCTGAATGATTACGGCCGGAAATACAACCTGCTGGGAAAAGAGATGGTTTCCGGCGAGGATACCCGGGAAGGCCTGACCGCCATAATCTCCGTGAAAGTGCCCAATCCCCAGTTTGAGGGTCAGACCAAGATGAAACTGGGTAATTCCGCGGTGCGCACCTTGGTGGACCGCCTGACCGCAGCCCAGTTTACCGAATTTCTGGAAGAAAATCCGAATTCGGCCCGGGCAATCATCGGCAAGATTATGCTGGCCGCCCAGGCGCGGGAAGCGGCCCGGAAGGCGCGGGACTTGACCCGGGCCAGGTCCAGCCTGGACGGCGTGCTGCCCGGTAAATTGGCCGACTGCAGCAACAAGAACCCGGAGGAACGGGAACTCTTCATCGTGGAAGGCGACAGCGCCGGCGGGTCCTGCAAACAGGGCCGGGATCGGAAGTTCCAGGCAATCCTGCCCCTGAAAGGCAAGATTATCAATGCGGAAAAAGCGCGGTTGGACAAGGTGCTGCGCAACGATGAGATTAAAGCCCTGATTTCGGCTCTGGGCACCGGAATCGGCGACGAATTCGATTCCGCTAAATTGCGTTATCACCGCCTGATTTTGATGGCCGATGCAGATGTTGACGGCGCCCACATCCGCACCCTTCTGCTCACCTTCCTTTATCGCCAGATGAAACCCCTGATTGACCAGGGTTATGTTTATATCGCCCAGCCGCCGCTCTACAAGGTTAAGAAGGGCAAGCGGGAATTTTACGTTCCGGACGACCGGGACATGAGCCGGCAGTTGCTTTCCCTGGTTCTGGAAGGAAACAGCATATTTTATAGGAGCGGCAAAGAGCATAAGGAATGTACCCGGGAAGAGGTACGCGACCTGTCCCGGTTTTTCCAGGTTATGGAAGATATTGAAAGAAGTCTGCACCACAAGGGTATCCATCTCCTGCCCTTTTTGAAGCGAATTTCCAAAGAAGGAAAATTACCGCTTTACCTGGTCCGCGAAAACGGAGGCGGGCCGATGTCCAAATCGTCCGAGAAGGACGAGGCCTACTTTTACGAGGAGGCCGAACTGGCGCAATTTTTTGCCGACCGGGAGAAGGAATTTCCGGCGATTGAGATTTACGAAAGCCGGGAATTGGAACGCATCATCAAAAAATTGGAAGGATACGGTCTGAAAGCCGCCGCGCTGGAAGAGCCATTTTTCATCATCCGCAACGAGAAGACGGAGATAAGGGTAAGTCCGATGAAACTGGTTTCCACGATTATGGAACTGGGTAAGGAAGGTCTGGCCATCCAGCGC
>CAZBFL010000117.1:0-4225 GCA_964491175.1 uncultured bacterium | reverse complement strand
GCGGCGTCGTTGGTGTGCAGGGTGGAAAAGACCAGGTGGCCGGTCAGGGCGGCGCGTAAAGCAATGTCCGCCGTTTCGAAATCACGAATCTCACCGACCAGGATTACATCCGGCGCCTGGCGCAAAAGACTGCGCAGAATCAAGGAAAAGGTCAGGCCTATTTCGGTCCGAACCGGAGTTTGATTAATTCCTTCAATCTGGTATTCAACCGGTTCTTCAACGGTCATAAGTTTACGGTCGGTTGTATTAAGCGTTGACAGGGAAGTGTAAAGAGTCGTTGTCTTGCCGCTTCCGGTCGGCCCGGTCACCAAAACGATGCCCCCGGAATACCGGAGCAACTCGTTCCATTTTGCCTCGTCATCGGTCAAAAATCCCAACTGGTTCATGTTGAGCAGCATCGAACTTTTATCCAGAATTCTCATTACGATGCTCTCGCCGTAGATCCCCGGCAAAGCGCTGACGCGTAAATCAATCTGCCGGCCGCCGACCCGGACCATAATCCGACCGTCCTGAGGCAGCCGTTTTTCGGCCAGGTCCATTCCCGCCATCAGTTTAAACCGGGCGATTAAAGAACTCTGAAGAACGCGCGGCGGACTGATGGTTTCGTGAAGTACGCCGTCAATCCGGTAACGAATCCGGAACAATTCCTCCAGGGGTTCTACGTGAATATCGCTGGAACGTTTGTTGAGGGCGTCGGTAATAATCGCGTTTGCCAGCCGGATGACCGGACCCTCCATCGCTTCTTCCTGTTCTCTTTGCGATGGGCCGACTGTAATAACGTCTTCCGGGCTGACTTCTCCGGTATAGCCCCTGTCCACCTTCCCTAAAATAGAAAAAAAGTCTTCCTTTTCCAGGCTGTAGAATTTTTCCAGAAAATTTTTGATGCTCTCGCTGTCGGTAATTTTCAACTTTAGCTTGGTAACGTTCAGGAAGATTTTCAGGTTGTCGATAACCAGGTAATTTAACGGTTCGTCGGTTGCCAAAACCAGCGTTTCGCCCTCAAGTTCAATGGGCACAACGCGGTGCTCCCTGGCAAAACCGGAGGCCACCTTTTCAATAACATCGGGAGGTATTTCGGAAAAAGTCAGCGGTTCGGGGGTTACGCCAATCTGAGATAACAAGGAAACGCTGGATCCCGACTCGGTAAAATAGCCCAGGTCATTCAAAACCTTCTTGATCGACCCGGCTTTCAGCCTCTGCTCTTTAACCGCCGCGTCTATCTGTTTGCGGCTTAAAAATCCGATATTTTCAATAACCTGGATAACCTTGCCGGCAGTAAGCATAGTATTATTTAAGGGCAATAATTCGTTTTTGTCAAGTTGCTTTGTGACAACCCTTTATCACATTCGTTCCGGGGCATAGACGTTAAGCAAGAAAAATCCCTTCTTTAAAACGTTCTCCAAGCCTGAAATCAGCGACAGCCGGGCCAAGGTCAGGTTTTTATCGGAGCCGACTATCTGGCAACGCTGGTAATACTGGTGGAACGTTTTTACCAGCGAAAGAAGGTACGCCAGCAGGATTTGCGGCTCCAAATTTTGCGCCGCCGCCAGAACCGACGGGCCAAACCGGTTCAGCGTTAACATCAATTCCAACTCCTCCGGTTCCCTAAGCAGACTCAAATCAACCTGCTTCTGGTCAAGGCTGACGTCCGGCATCTTTTCCTGTTGATACCGAAAGATGGAGGCGATGCGCGCCGCCGCATATTGTAAATAGAAAATGGGGTTTTCCGCGGAATCCTTTTTGGCCAGTTGCAGGTCAAAATCAAGATGGCTGCTGGCTTTCCGGGAAAGAAAGAAGAACCTGGTTACATCCGGAGAGAGTTCTTCCGTCAAGACCGAAAGCGGTAAAAATTCCCCCCGGCGAGTTGACATCTTCAATTTTTCCTCACCCCGAAAAAGGGTCGTTAACTGAACGATGATAATCCTGAGATTTTCCGGGTTAAACCCTAAACAGGAAATACCGGCTTTCAACCGGTTGATGTAGCCGTAATGGTCCGGACCCCAAAGGTTTATAATCAGATCGTATCCTTTTTGAAACTTAACCCGGTGGTACGCCAAATCCGGCGCCAGGTAAGTGTAAGAACTGTCTTTCTTGCGCAAAACCCGGTCCTTATCGTCACCGAACGGAATGGTCTTCAGAAAAAGGGCGCCTTCGGAAAGATAGGTCACGCCCAACTCTTCCAGAATACGTATCGTTTCCAGAACCAGGCCCTGTTCGGTCAGTTCGCGCTGGCTTTGATACGAGTCAAAAACAACCCCGAAACCAAGCAGATCGCGCTTGATAACCTCCAGGATTTCCTGCATCGCCGCCCGGCTGAAAAATCCGGGTTCCTTTTCCTTTACGGCCGGGCCGAATTCCGATACCAATTTCTGCGCGATGGGAACCAGGTATTCGCCCTGGTAGCCGTCTTCCGGAATCAACGTTTCTTCCCCCAAAATCATTCTGCAACGAGCCTTCAGGGATTCGCCCAAAAGGTCAATCTGGCGGCCTTCGTCATTCAGATAATATTCTCTGGTAACACGGTAGCCGCTGTGGGACAGGATCCGGCCGAGCGCCTCACCGAAAGCGGCCTGTCTTCCGTGGGCGATCGTAAGGGGCCCGGTCGGGTTTGCGCTTACAAATTCCAACAGGACTTTCCTGCCCCGGCCGATATTTTCAATCTCTCCGCCTTTGTTCTTAATAATCGCCTTCAGGTCTTGCCACAGCACTTCCGGATTAAGATGAAAATTCAGAAAAACAGGTAAAACAAAATCAATCTTTTTTATCAATACGCTTCCCCGATTCTTTAAAACCGCGCTCAGCGTTTGGGAAAACTCGCGGAATAATTCTTCCCGCGGCAGGGTAGAGGATACCCGGCTCAAAATCGGCGTGCAATATTCTCCGTATCCCCTTTCCCGGGGGGTGGCAACATCGTTTTTTTGAACCGAATAATCCTTGGTAATAAATTCTTTCCTGCGGAAAATATCAACGGTCTCCTGTAAGGCATCCGTCAGTTCCTGAACGATGTCAATCATCTTTCCTCGGGGTTTGTAAACTGTCCAGAATCGCCTCCACCTTTTCCGCCCGGAGCAGTTCCTCGTCCAGGACAAACTCAACCTCCGGTTGAAAACGCAGGCGGAGATTGCGGGCCAGTTCGCGTTTCAAAACCGGTTTATTGCTCGTCAGTATCTTTTCGGCCTGGATGCGTTCCGCCTCACTCCCGATGGACGTAAAGTAAACCTTCGCATTACGCAAATCGGGGGAGATGGTAACCTGGGTAATGTTTATCTTCCATGCCTCAGGATCCAGAACTTCTTTCTGGAGAGAAGCCGCCAGAATGCGGTGAATTTTGCCGGCCACTCTTAATGGTCTGTGCTTCATTTCAATACCGGGATGCGGTTTTGTACCCGAAGTTATTTACCTTAACCTTGTTATTATAGTATAATTTAGATGGTTTTGACAAAGGGTTGCAAAAAAACGAAAAAAACGGCTATGAAAAAACGAATCCTGAGAGAAATTGCCGCTTTCGCATACGCCACCATCGGCCTTTTTTTAATTATCTCGCTTTTTTCCTACTCGGCCTTCGACCCTACGCTTTCTTTTTTTACCAACTATCCGGTCAATTCCATTCCCCAAAACCTGGGCGGTTACGCCGGTTCGTTTCTGGCCGGTTTCCTTTTGAATGTCTTCGGTTGGCCGGCCTTTCTTTTTCCGGCCGCCCTCTTCTTTTACGCCTGTCAAACCTACCGAAAAGAGGAGGTTGTTCCCCCGGAACAGGTCGTCTTCGCCTGTCTGACGGTAATTATCGCCGGCGGGCTTCTGGGTCTTCTTGCCGAACCGGTGATTTTGAAAAACTTGACGCCGTCCGGGAGAAACTTTGCCTCGTTCCCGGCCGGCGGAATTCTGGGTTATTTTTTAGCCGAACACGGAAGCAGCCTCTTTGGAAAAACCGGTCTGGCAATTATTCTGCTGGCGGGCTTGATTGTCCTGCTCTCCATAACCTTCAACCTCCCTCTTTCCCGGCTAAAACCCAAACTTCAATTTGAAAGCACTATCCGGCCGGCGGCCAAAAAGAAAGAGCCGTCGACAAAAGAACCGGTTTTTGTGCCGGCGGCAAAATTGGAAGCGCCGCCGGTCAATCCGTCAAAAATGCGCGTCCGGAAAGAACGACGCGAAAAGAAAGAGGAGGCGCCGGCTGCCGTAACGCCTGTTTCCGCCGCCTTTACGCTGCCAACCCCGGAAATTC
>CAZBFL010000116.1:0-4255 GCA_964491175.1 uncultured bacterium | reverse complement strand
CTTTTTGGCGGTGCCGCTGGGCGCGTCAACTTTCTGGTCGTGGTGCGCCTCAACAATCTCCACCTGGTATCCGGGGAGTTTTTCGGCAACTTCGGAAACAAGGCGGAAGAGAAGGTTTACGCCCAGGCTCATGTTGGGCGAAATTAAGACCGGCGTTTCGGCCGAGGCCTTTTTTATCTCGGCCAGTTCGTCTTCGGTAAATCCGGTGGTGCCGATTACGATTCCTTTTTTCAGTTTCCGGCACACCTTAAGATGGCCCAGGGTGGCGGACGGCGTGGTGAAATCGATTAAAATATCTGCTCCGGAAAGCGCCTTTTCCGCGTCGGAAGAAATATTTACCCTGGCCGCAGCCTCCCGACCCAAATCCGGATGCCCTTCTCTTTCCAGGGCGCCGGCCAGACTGACCTGCGGATATCCGGACAAAATTCCGATTATCGCCTTGCCCATCCGGCCGCCGGCTCCGGAGACAACCAATTTAAGCGTCATAATTTATAAATTATATTCCAGAACTTGCCTTTTAGTCAACGATAATTGTAAAATCTACAACGAGATTCTTCGTTTCACCCAGAATGACAAAATTTCAACTATGGAAAAACTTATTAAACAGTTGGATGATTTTGACCCGGAAATCAGGGAAAAGACACTGCGGGAATTAAAAGCGCTGGCTGAAAAAGGAGAGGTCAAAAGGGCGCCGGAGCGTGGGTGGGTCAACCTGCACGGCCATACGTTTTTCTCCTTCAACGCATATGGATTTTCACCGTCCCGTTTCCTGTGGGAATCGTATTCTCTTGGACTGGAGATGGCCGGTATAGTTGATTTTGACGTGCTTGACGGCCTGAAAGAAACTCTTGGCGCCGCACAAATTTTAGGGATGAAGGCCGAAGTCGGAATAGAGACGCGGGTTTTTATAAATAAATATCGGGACAGGGTTATAAACTCACCGGGAGAACCCGGTATATTTTACCTGATGGGTACCGGCTTCTTCCGTCAACCCCAAAAAGACAGCCGGGCAGAGATAACGCTGAATTCTCTAAGGGAACGGGCAAAATCACGCAACCTCCTGGTTATTCAAAAAGTAAATGAATACCTGAATCCGGTCACGGTTGATTACGAAAAAGACGTGCTGCCCCTGACGCCGAAAGGTAATGCAACCGAAAGACACATCCTGTCCGCCTATAACTTGCAGGCGGAAAAAACCTTTCCGGAAATCAAAAAACGGATAAGTTTCTGGTCTGAAACGCTTAAACTTCCGGCCGATACGGTCGCGGAAAAAATAGAAAAGCCGCACGATTTCCAGGAAATTTTACGTTCCAGGCTGATGAAAGGTACCGGGGTAGGTTACATTAAGCCCGGTCCGGAAACTTTCCCGTCACTTGAAGAAGTGGTGGAAATGATAAGTGCAACCGGCGCCATCCCTACCGCAACCTGGCTGGACGGAACCAGCGAAGCGGAAAAAGACCCGGAGGAACTGCTTGTTTTTATGAAAGAAAAGGGGATGCCGGTCCTCAATATCATTCCGAACCGTAACTATAACATTAAAAACCCGGACAACAAGGCAGTTAAGGTCGCCAACCTTAATACGGTGATGGCTGCGGCGAGGCGCCTGAATATGCCGGTGATTGCCGGCACGGAGATGAACAAGTACGGCCAACCGCTGGTAGATAACTTTGACGCACCGGAACTGCAGCCTTACCTTGAGGACTTCCGGAAAGGCGGACGACTGCTCTGGGAACACACGAAACGCGGGGGGAACCCTTGAAACTTAAGGAACTTTTAGCTGAAAAACGGGTAGTAATAACGGACGGAGCCGTTGGGACCTGGCTGGCCGAAAAAGGAGAGCTGCAGCCGGGCCAGCCGCCGGAACTCCTTAACCTGTCAAGCCCGGCGACAATCAAGAAAGTCCACGAAGAGTATCTTGAAGCAGGCAGCGAAATAATTCTCACCAACACCTTTGGCGCAAACCCCTTCAAGTTAGCCCGGGTCAGCCTTGCGGACAAAACGGAGGAGATAAACCGCCAGGCGGTTCTGCTTGCCCGCAAAGCACGGGGAAATACCCCGGCTTTGATTGCCGGCGATATCGGCCCTGCCGGGGAACTCCTGGAACCCCTGGGAAACCTTTCGGCGGAAAAACTGGTTTCCGGCTACCGGAAAATAGTTTCCGTCCTGGCCGATGAAGGCGTGGACCTCTTCCTGTTGGAAACTTTTTCTTCCCTAAAAGAAGCGGAACTAATTGCGGAAACAATTTCCAAAATAAGTTCTTTGCCGAGTATCGTCTCCCTGACCTTTGAAATCGGAAAGAGGGGTCCGCGCACCTTAATGGGAGAAAGCCCGGAAGACGCTGTCCGGGCGTTCGGAAATTCAATCTTCAGCCTGGGCACAAATTGCGGCGGAGACAGCCGGGAAGCGATAATAGTCATATCTGCCCTTAAAAAACAGACCGGGTTGCCCTTATGGGTAAAACCCAATGCCGGAAGACCGCAGATTTTTCAAGGAAAGACCGTTTTCCCGGAAAGCCCGGAGGAAGCGGCGGAACAAGCAAAAGAATTGGCGGCTGCCGGCGCCAGGTTTATCGGCGGCTGCTGCGGCACTACTCCGGCGCACATCAAAGCCATCAAAAACCGCCTCATTAATTTGCATTCCTGACCCGAATGGGATATAATAGTAATTTCCGATAATTTTTTGTATAATCAGGAGGTATCTTTTGGTTAACGCAACATTAAAGGACTTTTTGGAAAGCGGCCTTTATTTCGGCCACCCCAGCAAGCAGTTTGACCCGAGAATGAAGCCGTTTATTTTCGGGAAACGGCAGGGAATCCACATCATAGACCTGGAAAAGACAAAAAACCGCCTGGAAGAAGCCTGTGAATTCCTTAAGAAATCCGCCTTTGAGGGAAAGAAGATTATCATCGTAGGCACCAAACGCCAGGCCCGGGAATTGGTTAAAAGCACCGCGGAGGGACTGGAAGTGCTCTTTATGGCCAATCGCTGGCTGGGCGGAACGCTGACCAACTTCCAGACCATGAAGAAACGGATTGACCGGCTTAATGACCTGGAAAGCAAAGAAGCGGCCGGTCTCTTTGAAAAACTGACCAAAAAAGACGCTTCAACCGCCCGGAAAGAAAAAGAACGGCTTCTGCGGAACCTGGAAGGCGTCCGCAAACTGGACCGCATCCCGGACATTATGCTGGTAATAGATACCCGGAAAGAGGAAAACGCCATCAGGGAAGCCAAAAAGATGGGCATGCAGGTGGTCGGGGTGGTGGATACCAACTCCAACCCCAATCTGCTTGACTATCCGGTCCCGGCCAACGACGACGGCATTAAAGGGCTGCGCCTGCTGCTGGCGGAATTCGGCGCGGCCATCCAATCCGGCCAGGAAGCAAAAGCCCTGTTGAATAAAGAAGCGGCCAGAAAGAAGGAAGAAGAGGCCGCCAAGGAAAAACCGGCCCGGGAGGAGAAAGAGGCCGCGGCCCCCGCAAAAGAAAAGCCGGAGCCGGTCTTGGTCGAAACCGCAGCCGCAGTAGAAACAAAACCGGCCGAGCCGGAAAAAGTTCCCGAAAAAGCCGCGGCGCCGCAAGAAAAGAAACCGGAAGCGGTTGACAAAAAGAAAACGGCCGCCAAGCCCAAACCCAGGCCGCGCATCCGGGCAAAGATACGCCGGACCGCAACCGCCACGAAAAAGGCCGCCGCCAAAGTAAAAAAGACAAAGTAAGGAGACCATAGATGAAGATTGATACAAACATAATCAAACAACTCCGGGAAGAGACCGGACTGGGCGTGATGGATTGCAAAAAAGCGCTTGACGAAGCGGGCGGAAACATAGAAAAGGCAAAGTCGCTTCTGAAACACCGCGGCCTGGAAATCGTGGCTAAAAAGAACGGCCGGACCGCAAACGACGGCGTCATCGCCAGTTATGTGCATACCGGCGGAAAGATAGGCGTTCTGGTCGAGGTAAACTGCGAAACCGATTTCGTGGCGCGCAACGAACTCTTCGGGGAATTCGCCAAAAATATCTGTCTCCAGGTGGTTGCCAGCAACCCCATCTGCGTAAAGAAAGAGGACGTTCCCGAAAAGATGCTCGCCGAAGAAAAACCTATTTGGGAAAAGGAACTTCAAGGCAAGACAGGCATCGGCCTGCAAAAAGCCCTTGAGGGAAAAGAAGCCGATTTTTACCGGAGGAAAGTCCTTCTAAACCAGGACTTCATCCGGGAACCGGAAAAGACCATCCAGGACTACCTCAACGAAACAACGGCCC
>CAZBFL010000115.1:0-4263 GCA_964491175.1 uncultured bacterium | reverse complement strand
GCGCTCGGGTGTTTCTTTTGCTGCACGCGCTGCGTGCCGGACAAGACTACGCAACTCCGAGGCGAGGCTCTCCGTGTTCTCGCCAAAAGAACTGGCGAGCCCCGGATACTCACCTCTTCGTTTTGCTTGTCTTGTTTCCGTCGCTCCGCAAGTGCTGCAAAAGAAACAAGCCTCGCTTATGTCTTTTACTATGATGAAAACAGACCACTTTGCTTTTGAAGTGTCGGATATGGACAAGGCGATAAGGTTTTATACCAAAAAACTGGGGCTAAAACTTCTCTCCCGGGAATTTGACCGGGAGAATCAAGAAGCGTATGCCTTTTTAAAACTGGACCATGGCAGTCTGGAATTGCTCCAGAAATTTGATAAAAACGGCCGGCCGGTCAAGTTCCGGAAACGAACGCCGAAAGCGCCTTATTGCCCGCATCTCGCGCTTAAAACTCCGGACATGAAACAACTGATTGCAAAGGTAAAAAAAGAAGATATCCCCATTGCCAAAGGCCCCCTGAAAGCACCCGGCCTCGCAAAATGGATTTATATCTGTGACCCGGACAACAATATCATCGAATTTGTCCAGTGGCTTTGAGCGGTTTATCCAAGCGGATTTTTTAAATCCAGAAGACGCCGTTTCCGGTCGTGTGAGTGAAGAAGTTGACGATAAACCAGATTACCGCCGCCGAATACTGCCCCAGAATCAGCCCGAAGAAGAAGGGCTTGCCGCTTTCGTAGACCCTGGGCCCGCCGTAACGCAGAAACAGGGTTTTTAGAAACCAGGCCAGGAAGATGGAAAGCCACAAATTATCCACCAGCCAGACCATGCCTATGGAAAACCCGATCGGATGCAGGGGCCACCAGATTAAACGGTTGCGCAAAAACATCAGGATAAACATTATCCCGGCGCCGGCAATCCGGCAGAGCCAGCCCAGTTTATTGGGTCCGGCGGGGTTGGTAAGATGGTCAGCCACGTACTTGTAGGGCGCCTGGGGACCGCCCACAAAGTACCAGCTGTTGAGGTTGATGCCGCCTCTGGCGTAAGCCAGTTTCATGATAACAACAGAAGAGACCGCAAACCCGGTAAAGATAGCCAGCAGCATCACCCAGAGCAGCGGCCGCAAAGAGACCTTCCCGAACTTCTCGGCAATCTTCTCACTGTGCATCACCGAAGAAGCGGGGAAGGTGCGCAGGTCCGAGGAGTAGACGTAGGTGGCGCCCAATTGGGTAAGGCTCTCGGCGCCCAGCACCCTGTTGCCAAAGCCGGAGACCACCTGGGCCGAGGAGATTGAGGGCGCCACCAGGGTTGCCAGTCCGCCCTCGGCCACCACCCGGGTCAAGCCGATCCAGAAGATGAAAGCGCCGGCCAGGAAGAAGAGGGCAACCCAGATACTCATACCCGCGGCTGCCAGCCAACCCAGGATAAATATCAAGCCTGCAACCAGCCCCCAGAAAGCGGTCTTATAGGAGACCACTTCCCCGGAATCTTCTGTTTCCTCTCCCCGGCCGGTCGCTTTCAGAAAGACGCTCTTTAAATGGCGGCGTTCCAGAAAGAGGGGAAAGAGGACAAAGACGATAAAAGCGCCGGTGCCGATGTTGGCCAGGATGGGGTTGCCGCCGCATCCGTAAATCCCCACGTTCTCCGGGCTGGAGATGCCGGTGATGTTCAGCCAGCCCTTGAAAATAAAGAAAACGAGGTTAAAAAACCACAAGGAGAAGGCGACGTCCAGGTTGATGAGGTAGGAGAAGCCCAGGATGGGAAAACTGAGCCGGAAGATGAGGCTTGAGGTCTGGCGGAAGACCGGAACGTTTTTTACCAGGGTAACCGCGGGCACCATCGGAAAATACTTGTGCAAAGCCATTAAGGAAGACAAGAGGCAGGGGATGACGAACCCCAGCCAGAAGAGTTTGCTCTTAAACAGTTTTGGTATCCTGCCTCTCTCCGTCTGCACCATCGCCGCCGGTAGTTGGGCCAAAGGAAAAGAGAGCCGTTCCCGTTCCACCCATTCCTTGCGCAGGATGGAGACCGCGCAGATGGTGACAAAGTAGAGGACCATCAGGAAGATTCCCCAGGAGAAGAGGGGAAGCGCCCAGGCGCCCCAGGGGATGGAAGCGCCTTTGGGTAACCCTTCAAAGAAGGGCGCGGTAACGCTGATGTCTTTAGGCAGCATCCAGGGCTTGATATGGGGCAGAATCAATTCCGCCCACCGGTTCTGGGGAGTGGCGTAGTAACTGGGCGCCGCCAGCATCGGGAGCAGTTGGCAGCCCAGGCCCATCTCGGCTACGGAAGCGGTTACCAGGACCATGGTGTAAACTACCAGAAGTTCGGTAGGAGAGAAGGAGATTCTATCCCGGGACAGAAGGCTTAAAAGCGGGTTTATGAAGATGGTCAAAAGGAAGAAGATGAAGATGCCGCCGGCCGGCATATGGTCTATGGCCAGGTAGGAATCATTGACGACATTAACCGAATACTGCGCCATAACCGTCAGGATTACGGACAGAATTAAGCCGGCCAGGATGGTCTTGAGATTAAAAGGGCTGCGGGCTGTTTCCATGGGAACCCTCCGTTATTATTTCCGGATTTATATCATATCACAACTGTTGGAACGACCACAAAATATGTTAAATCCTGCCTGACTCAACGACCAGATTTCTAATCTTGGCGCACACTTCGTGGTTTAATAACTCTTCCAGAAAAACCGGGAGGAGGCGGGACCAGTTTTCGGCGCTTGTTGTACCGGGCTTGTTTATCCGGAACCGGGACTGGTCGCCGGCAAGGATGCCCTTTTCGGAAAGGTTCAGCCAGTCAAATATCAATTGAATTGAAAATATTGACCTGGTTTTCAGGATAAACTTCAGCGCCGCTCCGGTCACCTCCGGGTCAGCGCGCTTCCTTGCCGGACCGTCAAACCCCATCCGTTTCCAGAACCTTTCCCTCTCCTCCGGGGCGCTCTCTTCTTCCCACCAGGCGTTCCAGTTTGTCGTGTCGTGGGTTGAGAGCGTTGCCACCGCAAGGAAACGGTAATCTTCCGGCGGTAAAAAATCCTGCGTTCCGTCCCAGTCCCTTGTCCAGCGCTGGACGTTAATGCCCGGCACAGCCAATCTTTCCAGGGTGCGCGTGCAGGCCGTTGGAATTACGCCCAGGTCTTCCCCGCACAGGAGCATCTTTGCGCTCTCCAGCATGACCGCCAGTATTTTCCGGCCGTGCTCTTCCCATTCACGTTCATCCGGCGGGTCAAACGACCCGTTCGCGCCCTCGTTTTCCAACGGGTCTCGGAAAGGGATGCTCCAGATGCGAAAGAGCCCCACCACGTGGTCTATCCGCAGGATGTCGTAGAATTCCCCGGCATACCCGAGTTTTTCCTTCAAATAGCGGTAGTTGTCTCCGGCTATCCTCTCCCAGTTGTGGGTAGGCATGCCCGGCCTGCCCCACCGCTGGCCTTTGTTAGAGAACATATCCGGCGGCGCGCCGGCCGCAAACTCCAGTTTGAAAAATTCCGGGTGCGCCCAGACGTCGGCGCTGTCCCGGCTGCTCAGGACCGGCAGGTCTCCCATCAGCCGGACCCCTTTTCCGGCCGCGTATGCCCGGGCGCTTTTGAACTGTTTGTGAAGCAGCCACTGGGTCCAAGCCTGGAACTCTATTTCGGTCTTATGTTCGGAAGAGAACAATTCAATGCTTGCGGCGTCGCGGTTTCGGTGGCCGTCCGGCCATTCATACCAGGGCCTGTTCCCGTGTTGCGCCTTAAGGGCCTTGAAGAGACCGAAATCATCAAGCCACCAGGCATTCTCTTCCCTGAACTTCTCAACCTCGTCGCGGTCTCGGCCCCTTCTCTCAAGAAATATTTCCCGGAGAATCTTTATCTTCTCCTCTTTTATCCGGTAATCCACCCGCCCCCCTCTTTTGCCTCCCCCTTGAGGGGGGAGGATAGGTGGGGGTGGGCTACTTGTTTCAATCGCCGCATACATCGGCTCCAGCGCAAACGAACTGACCGACTCATAGGGACAAAAGTTATCCCCGACCTCATTCATCGGCAGCAACTGCATGATGGAATTCCCTGTTTTTTCGCACCAGTCCGCCAGCAGTTTTAAATCTTCAAAGTCGCCGATTCCGGCGCTTCTCCGGGAATAGACGGAGAACAAGGGAACCAATACCCCGCTCCGCCTGCCTTCCCCGATTTCTCCCCAACTATTTTTGCTTTCCGCCGCCACCTTCTTTCTTTGCCTTTCCCGTCGTTCTTAAAATGCCGCCTCAACTTTTTTAAACGCTTTAAC
>CAZBFL010000114.1:2110-4264 GCA_964491175.1 uncultured bacterium | reverse complement strand
ATCCGCAGGGTAAACCGGAGGAGGAATTGACACAGGCAATTGCGGGGAATTATTGATAGCAGGGATCAGACGTTATTAAGGCCGTCCAATATGTGCTCAATTGCCCTTCCGGTTCGATCCACACCCGCGCTACAATGCACCAGTACTGGCTTGGGCAAACGATTGAAAGCTTCCCCGACTTTCCTAAGTTGTTTCTGTGACAAAGGCGGGTCCTGGTGATCCCGCGCAGGTACGTGTTCTACTTCAAACCCGCTTTTTGCATAATAAGTTATCAGGCCGCCGGGCAGGCTTTCGTAGAGATGCAGATGGTCAGGGCCTAAAAGACAGATGATTGTCTTGATGCCATTCCGCTTCAATTCTTCAAGCCATGCGTCAACTTCCGGCTGACCTACTTGCCCATCAATCTCGCCACCGTAACCCGGTCTTGAGCTCCGCGCCAATTTTGATTTGATAACCCATTTCATAGCCATATTCTCCCCAATTTACCATCTTCACAGGCGTCATCTGGTTGACAAAAATTTAAAAATATGCGATAATTGTAACCTATACCACACAAGTACGTCAAACAATCCGGAGGCAAACCATTATTACCGAAAGATTAAAACAACTCCGCCTCGCCAAAGGGCTATCCTTGGACAATCTGGCCGCGGAAATGGGCCACCTGGTCACCAAGCAGGCGCTCTCAAAGTACGAACGCGGCCTCATCCGGCCCTCTGCCGGAGTTGCCGAACGTCTGGCTGCGGCTCTGGAGGTTAAGACCGTCTATTTATCTGAAGAACCGCTTCTTTCCTGCCAGTCAATCGCCTACCGGTCAGAACATGGTCTGCGCAAGAAAGAGAAGGCGCGGGTGGAAAACCTGGTGGCCCGGGAACTGGAAGAACGGGTCCGGATGCAAAACCTGCTGCAACCGATACTGGGCACAGGTTTCAATCTGCCCCGGCTCCGGGTTAGAACCCTGAAAGAGGTGGAAGAGGCAACCCTGCAGATCCGGAAGGACTGGAACCTGGGGCTGGACCCGATTGCCAGCGTAACCGACCTGCTTGAAGACCGGCTGATCCACGTAATGGAAATAGAGGCAGAGGATAAAAGGTTTGACGGGCTCTCCGCGGTTGCGCAAAACGATAAGAACAAACCGATTGCTGCCATGGTCGTGAACCGGAAAGGCGTCTGCGGAGAAAGGCAGCGGTTGAGTTTGCTGCACGAACTGGCGCACCTAATCCTGGAGATATCCCCGGAACTGGAGCCGGAACGGGCGGCTTTCTATTTCGGCTCGGCTTTTCTGGCGCCGAAACCTGCCCTTTATCAAAAGGTTGGGGTAAGGAGAAAGAATATTGACGCCGAAGAGTTCCTGCTCCACAAGCGCTACTTCGGCATCAGCATCCAGGCCCTGCTCCACCGCCTGATGGACCTGAACATCATTAATAAGTCGTACTTCAAACACTGGTCCCGGGAAATCAACCGCCGGGGCTGGAAGACCGAAGAACCCAACGAAAGCCCCTCTGAGAACCAACCTGGCTTAGCCGCAACCTCCTGCGCGCCCAATCCGAAGGCATACTCCCCGCACAAAACCCGCAGAATATCCAGAGCAATAAAAACCGCAAGCGTTAGTTTGTTTGAAACCACGGAGGACGTTTATGGAAAACGAGTACCGTGATTTGCTGGGCCAATGTATTAGTCTGGTCAAGTTATTTTTTAAAAAATGGCGCAAAGAAAGATTCAAAGCGCAAGAGAAGGCAAATCAAAACGAAAAAGATATTCCTTCCATGGTGAACGAACTTCTTTCAAGTATTGAAGCCAAAATTTCCTCTATCTCGTCGCAGCCGAATACCGAAACCAATTTTCCCATAGTAAAAGTAATAAAAAAGTACAACCTGGATGCGATTGAGCGAAAAATACTCTATTATTTTCTCGGCAGCCGGCTTCTCGGCTTTGAAGAGTTCAGCATGGAGCGTATTGCAGAATTCCTGGCTGGCGAAGAACCCGGACAACAGGTTGAGATAATGGTCACCTATTTCAACCCCGGTTCAAAAATTGTACGGGAAGGAATAGTCACCAGAGAAGGCCCTCCTTTTCGGGAATATGTTCTTGCGGCAGATACTTACCGGCAAATCGTACAAAATCGGCGAAGTGCACGAAGGTGCTGCGGTCATGGAC
>CAZBFL010000114.1:0-2100 GCA_964491175.1 uncultured bacterium | reverse complement strand
GGCAGGAAAGCGATTTTTGTGACCCGGGCGGAGAGAAAAAAGAAGAAAAAGAGGTAACGGCGGAAAAAGCACACCTGCCCCGGGAAACATACGCGGCGCTGGATGAATACGTCATCGGGCAGAAAGAAGCCAAGATGGCTCTAAGCGTTGCCGTCCAGCGCCATTATCACCAGATTAAGACCCAGAAAGGCAAGGCAAACCCGGTTAACATCCTGATGGTCGGACCGACCGGCGTGGGTAAAACTTACCTGGTAAGAACCCTTGCTTCTTTTCTGAAGGTACCGGTAGCATTCGTCTCGGCTAACGAATACACCGAGACCGGCTATGTAGGCCGTTCGGTCGGCGATATGTTACAGGAACTTTACAGAAAAGCAGGCGAAAACAGAAAAAAAGCTGAACAGGGAATAATCTTCATTGATGAGATCGACAAGCTGGCCGCCCGAGATTCTGATTTTGACCACCACAGCAATCGGGACGTCTCCGGCCGGAGCGTCCAGGAAGAACTCCTTGATCTTCTGGAGTCGGACGGTTCCCGAAAGTTTACCTACGGCGCTCATTTGCACCAAGAAATGGAATTTGATGCCAGCCGGGTGCTTTTTATCGCCGCCGGCGCCTTTAATGGTCTGGACCAGATCGCCAGGGAAAAGCGCCGCTGGAAAGCAGGGATTGGGTTTGTCCCGGCAGAGACCGGGACAGCGTCTCCGGGGCATGCCGGCCTTTCCGTAGAGCCTGCCGACCTTGAGGAGTACGGGCTTATCCCGGAACTGCTGGGCCGGTTCCCGGTAATCTGTTCCCTTGCGCCGCTTACCGAGGAAGACCTTGTGCGTATTATGGTTAAACCCAAAAACTCGCTCCTGGAAGAATACCGGGATTATTTCCGCTCTTTCGGCGCGGAACTTGAGTTCAAAGAGGGGGCCCTGAAGAAGATTGCGAAAATTGCTGCGGAAAAAAGGACCGGCGCCCGGGGGCTGCGCTGCGCCCTGGAAGCAATTCTGCGGCCTTACTTCTTTATGGCAGGAGACGACGCCGGCCGGCCGGATAAACAGATCGTTATTGACGAAGAGATGGTCCGGTATCATCCGGGCAATTATGATTTCCTGGCGAACCCGGGGGTAAATGCATATGCCTGATATAATAAGAGGAACGGCACCGCAAAACGCCTGGTCTTGCCTGGAAAAGATACCGCTCCTTTCTCCGAAGGAACTTGATTCCCGGTTGGTAGAACTGGGGTACCGCGGACAGGGAGAAGCGCGGCAGGCAATCTGCCTGGTCGCTTACCGCCACTTGAAACGGCTCAAATCTATCTACTTGCAGAAAGTACCGCCGGAATCCCTGCCGCCAAGGACAAACACCATCCTGCTTGGTCCTACCGGCTGTGGAAAGACCTACATCATCGAACTGCTCTTTGGCAGGATACTCAAACTACCCTACGTAATTGTGGAAATGACCAGGTTTTCAGAAACCGGTTATGTCGGCGATGACGTATTAAACATCATAACCAGGCTCATAAGTGCTGCCGGCAACAGACCCGAGCTTGCCCGCTGCGGGGTGATAGCCATGGATGAGTTTGACAAACTGGCCGGAAGTTGTTCTAATATGAAGTTTGCCGGACAGGGCACTACCAAGGACGTTTCCGGCTATGGCGTCCAGCGGGAACTGCTCAAAATGGTTGAGGGCTCTGATATCGAAGTTTCCCTTAATTCCAATTACGGCCTTTACCAACAGCAACCAAAGACCTCCATCTCTACCCGGGACGTTACTTTCTTTGCCCTTGGCGCTTTTACCGGTCTCAAGGGCATCAATGCTATTGAAGGCGAGGTAGGTTTTCTTTCCAGAACGGTTGATAAACAAGCGAAGGGTGACGCCGTGGCCTATCGGCTTGAACAACAGGAGGCCGATGACATCGGGAATTTTCAGTCCTACGGCTTCATCCCGGAACTCATCGCCAGGTTTAACCGGATTATTCCTTTTCAACCGCTTGATGCTTCTACCCTGGCCAATATACTGAAAATAAAGATAGTAGGGTATCAGCGGGAATTTAAAGAAGAGGGCCTCGACCTCAACCTTGATGACGCCGCCTTGGACCTTTTCGTAAACGAC
>CAZBFL010000113.1:0-4276 GCA_964491175.1 uncultured bacterium | reverse complement strand
TGCGGGAGAATCAGGATTTGGAGTTGATGGTGTCACCGACCGGCA
This sequence comes from uncultured bacterium, assembly GCA_964491175.1. GTDB lineage: Bacteria > Ratteibacteria > UBA8468 > MWAK01 > MWAK01 > JAHJUB01. The sequence continues at coordinate 4,231 of CAZBFL010000113.1, read as the reverse complement.
AGAAAGCCAAAGCAATTGCTTCTCCGGCTTGTCCCAAGTGGCGCCGCTACATCACTGACCTTTACGGCCGGATGGCTGCGCTTGGTTTCGATACAATCTGGCTGGAAGATGATTTTCGCTATCATAATCATGACCCGCTTGACTACGGCGGTGATTTTGGAAAAACGATGCTTGCGAAATTTTCCGACAAAGCGGGTAAAAGGGTAACCCGGCAGCAACTCTTGAGTAACATTTTAAAACCCGGTAAGCCTCATCCCTGGAGAAAACTTTGGCTGGAGTTGCTGAGAGAAATCAGCGAAGCAAATGCTGCTGCCATCAGGGCTGCGGTCAGGAAAGTTAACCCCAACGCCCGGTTAGGGCTTATGAGCAGTAATCCAGACGTGCACAGCGCGGAGGGCAGGCGTTGGGAAACCTTGTTTAAATCCCTTGCCATTCGTGGTTACTGCGTTCATCGTCCGCACTTTGCTTCTTACGCAGAGACGCCCGGTTCCCGACTCGTTTACTCGTTCAGCCTATTGGACGTGCAAAAGAACCTGCGGCCGGAATGGGTAGAGTCGTATCCGGAGATAGAAAACTCTCCTTTTAGCCGTTTCAACAAATCCGATGCGTTCACCTTTGCCCAAATGGCCCTGGCAAAAATTATGGGTTCGGAAGGGTTGTTGTTGGACCTTCATCCATTCACCGGAAACAGCGTTTTTGATGAACCGGGCATCGGTTCCCTTCTTAACCGGTCCCTGCCCGGCCTGAGATTTATTTCACAAAAGTTTGACCGTAAAATGTTTTCCGTTGGAATCGGCGTTCCATTCAAGGAAAACGCTGCAGAGATGGTGCGGACCGATTTCGGTAAAAACTATTCAGAACTTATCTGCTCTACCGCGGAAACAGGCTTTTTTTTGGGGAGTTACGGCGTGTCTTATCAGATGCGGAGTTCAACGGCGGCAAACTGTGTCTGGGGAAAAAGCGCCTGGGCGTTTTCCAGCGCAGAATTGAAAACATTGTTTTCCAAAGGGCTCTGGCTGGATGCGGTCGCTGCCTCGATACTTGTTGAACGGGGGTTTGGGAAGTATCTTGGAATTAAGATTGATACGTGGCTCGAAAGGGAAAAATCGGGTTATTCCCTGGAAAAAGTTTCTTCGGAAGAGTCCGGCGTACGCCCCGGATTTAACTTGAGTTGTAACCGTTCTGCAAGAATTCTAAAATTCCACCCTGTTCGTAAAACAGTACTTTCCTGGACGGAAATATTTGATTACATGGACCGGAAAATCGGCACCGGCCTCTCCCTGTTTCGCAACGAAATGGGCGGTACGATTGCGGTAAGTGCCTTTTCTTTGAGCGAGCAAATCTCCGGTTGGAACTTCAGCTTCCAGCGCCAGTCCATAGTACAGAACCTTGTTCGGAAAATTGCTGGTAAGAGACTGCCGGTGACCGTTTCTGGTGGTCCCTACCTGTTTCCGATTGAACTTTTCAACGGAAACAAAAGAACCGTTGTTATCTTCAATCTCTGGACGGATCCTGCAAAAGCAACCATTAGAATACCCGCGGCAAAACGCGTGCTTTCTTCCGTGGTGATCAAGCCGCTGACGGGACCTGCCCCAGCCAGATTCTACACTAAGCACGCCGGAAAAACCCTGGTTGTCAATTTCACAGCGTTCCTTCCTCTTTACGGCATGTTCGTCATTGAAGTGGAATAATGTCTGTTTGCACAGCTTTAGTTGATAACCAAACGGCGATAACCTGAATATCAGGGGGACAAGATGGGCTTGGACAAACTTGCAATCCATGGGGGTAAAAAGGCAGTACCTGACGGACTCGCCGTGATTCAATGGCCGCCCATTACCAGGGATGATGAAGAGGCGGTTCTGGCCGTGCTTCGCCGCGGCATCCTGAGCGGGACAGACGCTCCGGAAACCTCGGCCTGGGAAAAAGAATGGGCTGATTACTGCGGGGTAAAATATTGTCTGGCAACCAACAGCGGTACAGCCGCGCTGCATATGGCGGTGGCTGCGGCCGGAGTAGAGCCGGGCGATGAAGTAATTACAACCGCTTTTTCATGGACTTCCACGGGGACCTGCATCCTGCATCACGGCGGCATCCCGGTTTTTGTGGATATTGACCCCGCAACCTACAATATTGATGTGACGAAAATTGAAGCCGCATTCAGCCCCAAAACCAAAGCTATTCTGCCGGTGCATCTTTACGGACAGATGGCGGATATGGAGCCCATTATGGCGATTGCCGAAAGGCACGGTCTGAAAGTCATTGAAGACGCCTGTCAGGCACATGGGGCTGTATATAAAAACCAGAAAGCAGGTTCGGTCGGGCATATAGGTTGTTTCAGCACCCAAAATTCTAAACATGTCGCCTGCGGGGAGGGCGGGATTTTTGTGACCAACGACCGGGCGCTCTATGACGCAGCCGCAAGGGTTCAACAGTTCGGAGAAAACAGGCAAGAAAACGGAAAGCGTCTTTATAACGCCTACGGTATGGGTTGGATGTATCGTTCCCAGGAACTTGTTTCGGCGTTTTGCCGCAGTCAATTTCGGCGCCTGCCCGAGTATATCGGGATATTACGGCAAAATTGCAACTACCTTACCGAAAATTTAAGTGGTATCAAAGGGTTACAAACCCCTTATGTGCTCCCTGGATGTGAACCGGTCTGGTGGGATTATAAGGTACGGGTGATACCGGAGAAGTTAGGCCTGAACATCAATCCGCGCGAGTTTGCGCTGCGGGTAGCCGAGGCGTTAAAAGCAGAAGGCGTGTCCCTGTCCAGGTGGGAATTTGTCATCCCGGACATGACCCTTTTCCAGCAGAAACGAGGTTTCGGCAAAGGATTTCCCTGGAGTTTCCCGGGAGCCCGGAAAATCAGTTATGATGTTTCTCAATATCCCGAGGCAATGGCGGCCATCCAAACATTAATCGGCGTCGGTTGTATTAAGCCGCCAAACGGGCTTGAATTAATGAAATGTTATGTGGCTGCTTTTCGCAAGGTTTTTGACAGCATAGACAAAATTTTTTGAGGGTGGAGCGGAATGTTTAGAGTGGGATCAGCCCAGGTTGATATAACACCGGAACGGGAAATTTTTCTGGCCGGTTCTTTCCATGTCCGGCGGACCAGTAAAGTATTAAGTCCGTTATATGCCAGCGCATTGGTCATTGATAACGGAGTTATCCGCGTAGTGTGGGTGGCATGTGATTTACTCTTCTTAAACAATGAAATGGCGGATGAGTTGCGCGGTCAAATAGGTAAGCTTCTCGGAATCCACGATACTGATGTATTCATTAGTTGTACCCACACGCATAACGGGCCGGGTTTGTTTAAATGTCTGCCGTATTTTGTTGACCCGGACATGGAAGTGGTAGCGCGTACGAAGAAAGGAATTATTCAGTCTGCTTTATCGGCGGCAAATTCTATGGAAGAAGCCCGGTTGTTTTATGGAAGCGGAAAGGCCGGGGCTGCCTATAACCGACGTTATCTAACGAAGGACGGCAAAGGATGGATGTGCCCCGGACCGCAGGATAAAGATATAATTTGCCGGGAAGGTCCTGAGGACCAGGAGGTTCAAGTAGTCTGGTTTGAATCTTCTTCCGGCAGAAAATTGGGCGTTATGGTTAACTTTTCCGCTCATGCCACGCTGACTTTTATGGAACCGGCTATTTCGGCTGATTATCCGGGAGAAGTGCGCCGGTTTATCCAAAATAGATGTGGGGCAAAATTGCCTGTTTTATACCTGCAGGGTGCTTGTGGAAATACATCACCGATCGATTTTGACCATCCCCGGAAAATAAAAGACGGATTTGAAGGCGCAAAAACGGCGGGAAATATTATTGGTCGTAAAGTTATCGAGATCTTTTTGCGGTCCAGCGGAGAACCGGTTAGCCAGCCTGATATCTCTACGGCGAATACTGTCATTGAAATTCCGGTGCGGGAACCGGGAGCGGAAGACCCTCCCCTGGAAGAAGCCGAGGCGTTTTTGAAAAAACATCCTCTGGAAAAAATGGACATTTATGATGCGGGAGAAATGTACCTCCGGTATTTTGCCCAGTGTATGGTGGAAATGGAAAGTGAATGCGGGAAAAAGGATTCCTGGCTCGTAGAAATTTCTGTCTTGCGCCTTGGACCGGTGGCGTTTGCCGCAAATCCTGCTGAGCTCTTCGTGGAATACCAGTTAGCCATCAAGAAAAATACCAAAATACCGGTAATAGTTTCTGAACTGACAAACGGTTACTG
>CAZBFL010000112.1:0-4331 GCA_964491175.1 uncultured bacterium | reverse complement strand
TGGAGCATGGAACCGCGCAGTATTTCCCATATATCCTCTTCGTCCGCCGCATTTAGAAGCGCTTCCCGCACGGCGTCTTCCGCCAGCACATTCAGAATGGCTTTAAGCATTTCATTTTGTATCTGGGGATAGTGATGCGGCACAAAAAGCAGAAAAACCAAATAAATCTTACCGGGACTCTCTTTCCAATTTATGCCCTGAGGAATTCTTCCCACCACAACCATAGGCTGTCTCAACGAAAGGACTTCGCCCGCAAAAAATACCGCGCCCAGTTTATGGCCCGTCTCTTTTTCAAGTTTACATTCGGTTACGGGGGCGCAGAGTATTTCGGCGTTAGGCAGAAACTCATGTTCCGAACCAAGTTCGCATAACTGTTCAAGGATAGTCTCCTTTTCCCGGCCGTACATCCTGGCGATTATATTCCGGCGCGAAAAGGCATCAAAAAGATACATCCGTTTTTTCCTCAAAAGAGCAAAGTTCATCCAGGGGCCCAGGATGACCGAAGAAACAATCGCTCCGATAAGGATGGCTACAAAGACGGGGTTGGTGATAAATCCGAACTGAAGCGCTATAATCGCAACGACTATTTGCATCTCGCCGCCCGGCGTGTGGGCTATGGCGATAATGGGATAGTTTTCTTTCTGCTGACGGGTAAACAAACAACCGACCCAGGCGCCCGCGTATCTTCCGGCAATACCCAGGACCGAAAAGAGCAATACGAGAAAAAGGTTAAAATGCGCAAGAAAATCTATCTTTAACCCGATGCCGGCAAAGAAAATCGGCACAAATATCGCGTGAACCATTTCGGAAAAAAGCTGCCTTGTTCTTCCGGGCAGTTTTTTTGCCTCTCCCACGATGATGCCGGCAAGGAAAAAACCGAAAAGGGCATGAATTCCTATGCTTAAGGTTATCGCCCCGCAGATAAAACCAAGCAGAACTATAAAAGTTATGGAAAATCCCGGCTCGGGAAAACCTTTTTGCTGGATACGCGCAAGAGATATATGCGATAACTTTCTTCCCCATGTGAGACAGAGATACGAAAACAGCAATGTGCCCGCGATCATAAAGAAAATACGGCCTGAACTCGGATTAGCGCGGCTCACCAGACCCAATATAAGAGTAAATATTATCCAGCCGATGAGGTCGTTTATGGAAAGAGCGCTCATAACCAGGGAGCCGAGATTGGTTCTGTAGATGTTCAAATCGTGCAAAACCCTGGCCGTTACAGGAAGCGCGCTTATCGTCATTACCGTAGCAACAAAAAGGGCAAAGAGAAATCTCTGTCCGGGGTCGGCCAGGAATTGTGCGGGCAGAAAGTATGCCGGAACAAACGCAACCGCCATCGGCAGGAAAACATCCGTAATGGCTATCTTCGTTGCCTCCACCCTCTGCCTCCAGACGCTGGAAAATTCCATCTCCATGCCGGTTTTGAGCAGAAAGAAGAGAATCCCGAGCCATGCGACCGTATCCAGCATTGCATGCTGAAGAGATGAGTCCGGAAAAATTACGGAAAAACCGGCCGGGTAAACCTTTCCGAAAACGGTCGGTCCCAGCAGTACGCCTACCAGGATTTCCGCGGTAATGGTGGGTTGTTTAATCCTGCGGAAAATTTCTCCAAGCACCCGGGCGGAAGCAAGGAGGAGGACTACCTGCATCAAAAAAATAAAGATCTGTATCTCCGTTAATCCGTCCATTTTTAGATACGCCCGGCAGGAGCGGCGGGTTCAACCGGATGGCGGGTTGGATTAAAATCTATGTTTGCTTGATTTCTTCTAATTTCCCAACGTGCTGGAGTGCCCAATCATCGCATTTTTGGAGAACTTCCCCGGCGGCTGATTCGGCTAATTCGGCGGCTGACCTGACTGACTGGGAAACTGATTCGCCGGCCGCCTTGGCTGACAAGGCGGCTGATTCGGCGGCTGACCAGGCCGCCTGGGCGGCTGACCTGATGGCTAACTCGGCGGATTTCTCGACCATCGACCAGGCTGACCGGAAGGATGATACGGGGGTTAACTTGGCGGCTAATTCGGCGGCTGACCAGGCGTCTGACCCGGCTAAATTGGCAGCCGACCGATTTTCTTCCGTCGGATTCTGCAGCCACTTCTTCGCCGCTTCGATCGCTTTGTGCGCCAGATCGCCTTTAGGATATTTATTCACGTAATTCTGAAGAACCAGCTCTGCCCCGAAAATCGCCAGGGCCACACTATGCTTTTTTTCCCACTTCCACGCATTCACCACCTGCATTTTTTGCCAATATTCCTTCTCCCCCTTCCTGACAAAATGTTCGCCGTCCACTTCTACCTGCGCCAAAATTTCCATCGGGACATCCTGCATCGCCTTGGTTATGCTTTCCGAAGCAAAAAAATCTTTTTCGTTCGATCCGTCGCCGTTTATTTCATACCAGTTTTGAATTGTCCAGATATGCTCACTGTGCCCTGATTTCATGCCCGTCTGCAAAGACTTCCACGCCGTTTTCCCTCCGGTTTCCGGCTTATCGAAAATGGAGTGGCAAAAGGGGCAAAGACACCTTATCACATTATCTTCGGTCAATTGTTTCCGGCATTTAGGACAAATATATTTATCCATATAGAGATTGTATCTTATCACTCTGTAAATCTCCGGTCAAGCCTTCAACCTTCATTTTACATCCCGGTTTCGCGGCAAATCATCCTCAATATTGAGGGAATAGTCTATGCTCCTCTTCAGACTGCCCAATTCAATCTTATCCCCAACCTTGAATCCCCTGGCCCGCATGACGTTCGCGTTGGTCTCGATCACATACCTGGTTCCTTCCGGCATCTTTACTTTCCCGGTTTCCGGAGGTGCGTCAACAATTTGCAGGATTTTTCCGTCTCCGGCCAGCGCGGTCATCTCTATCGTAAAAAGACAGTTTCGGCAATGAAAGGTATCAACATTTCCCAGGTCTCCAAATAAAACCCCGACGTTCCGCGGCATTTCCGTAACGTATTGGAGACCTAACGATAAATCGTTCCGGTTTCTCGTAGCAATTAAAGTTATTCCGATAAGTTGTTTGGTCTTGGGCGATACGCTTTCCGGCAAGACTATCGGGGCAAAAAGGAAAAATGGAAGGAGCAGGACAACCAAGAAGATTATACGCCTCATCTCCCGACGACTTGCATGGCGGCTGCCGCCCATTGGAAGAGGCGCTCCGGTTGATAGCGCACCGTGCTGATGTCCTTCAGAATGAATTCCAGCGGGCAGCCATGTTTTTCGCAAATTTTCCGGGTCGCTGTCAAATTTTCACGCACGCGTTCCGGTTTAAAAGTATCCACAGCCAGCAAGGCCGGACTCGGTTTGCGGGAATAGACAAAATCATCCCTGATTTCTCCGGCGCCGCGTTCCTCGTTAACCCACGGACTCATAGAGACCTTCCGCACGTTCGGAATCATCCGCACTTCGTTTATCTTACCGTCCAACGGTTCGCAGCACCCGTAATAGACTAGGCCGAAGCGCGCGCAGATTCGGCTCGCATAATCCACCTCAAACTCCTTGAACATCCGCGGCGAAACCGTGGAGAACATCTGCGCCATCCCGAACGTCCAGAGGTCTTTCGTGCGGGGTTTTTGGGGATTGTAGCCGGGGGCAGGCAACTCATCGGTGTACGCGCCGGTACAGTGGACCAATGCCTGGGGTTCGCACAACAACCCTTGTTCCTCCATCTGGTCCAGCATGCTTAAGTATCCCTCGGTCATGCGGCCAACCAGTTTGTGCATGAAATCCGGCTTATCCACCAGGGCGTAGAGCGCATTCTCCACGCCCATCCAGGTAGCGATGGGGTCCCACAGTGATAAATAGGGGTCCGTACCCCACGGCCGCACTTCCAGCAACCCGTCAAAGAGTTCGCGGGCCTTCGCCAGGCGGCGTTCGGTTTCAGCCGGGTCGTGACTGACGCGAGGCATTTGAATCTTTTCCAGGTCGTCTTCCGTCTCGAACTGGTTAACATATTTGTGACCCATCACTTCGCTGGTGGAATCGGTTACGGCAGTCTCTTCTTTTAGTTCAAATCCAAACCCGGTATTTTGAACCGCCCTGGGCACCCGGATAAAGGATTCAACCACCATATCCACCGGGAAATGTCTCCACTGGTAGAGCACACGGCGAAGATATTCTTCGTAGCCGCGGCACTCTCTATCGGCGCAGCGAAGGGTCAACTCGCCGCCGATGTTCATCTCGTTCCAGCAGACCTGGTCTATCATCACCATCGGCCGTTCCGGACGGCGCCCGTTCAGTTTACGCCAGAGCGCCCGCTTCTCCTCCTGCACCGGCAATGCGGCGATTTCCGCCACCCGGGCAGCCAACTCCCTGTCTCT
>CAZBFL010000111.1:0-4333 GCA_964491175.1 uncultured bacterium | reverse complement strand
ACGCAGAGTATTTCGCGAACCAGACACCCTCGCGGTGGAGGATAAGGGAGTCGAACCCTCGACCTCTTGCATGCCATGCAAGCGCTCTCCCAACTGAGCTAATCCCCCAGACCGTATAATTATATCGTTTTCGTTAGCCTGCCGTCAACGCAGTCAATCCGGGTTGATCCGCACCGGCAGGCCGGAAGCATCTCTAATCGCTTTCCGTATTTTTTCCGGGTCAACCTTTTTCGACAGACCGAGTTGTTCTATTTTTTCTCCGGCCAGTTTCTCCATATCGGGAATCAGGCCGTAAACGTCCGGGTGTACTTCAAGCAGCACCTCCGGTCCGACAGCGGCGGCCTTGACCGGTTCGTAAAGAAATTCGCCCGGGTCGCCCACCGCCACCGCTTCAAAAACTTTCAGGATATCTTCCGGGTAGAGCCGGATACAGCCGTGGCTTACCGACTTGCCGATGGACATCGGTTTGTTTGTGCCGTGGATTCCGGTATGATTGACCGAGGTTCCGAGCCAACGGTCGCCCACGGGATTATCGGGCCCGGGCGGTATTATCTCCCTTTCCACGTTTTCTCTCCGGGCTATCTCCGGAGGCATATACCAGGTCGGGTCCTTTATTTTGTTGATAATCGTGAATCCGGCAGCCGGGGTCTGCCAGGTCGGCAGGCCGATTGCCGCCGGATATATCCCCGCTAATTTTCCTCCGGTGAAAAGGTAGAGGCGGTACTCGGGGAGGTTGATGATGATGCCCCGGCTGATAACCTTTGGAACGATAGACTCCCTGGGAAGGACGAGTTTTTGATTTAAAAAAATTCTGTTTGGGTCGGTAATCCGATTAGCCCGGGCAACCGCGGGGTAACTAATGCCATAGCGCCGCGCAATAAGGAAGAGGGAGTCGCCTTTCTGCACCGTATAAGTCACCGGTTCGCCGGCCAGGGGGAGAATTTCCGGGTTAATCTTTGCCGGGAGGGCCTCTTCGGCGGGAGAAAGATGCGCTGCAAACAAAAGAAAAACGGATAATAGCCCGGTGTAGAGGAAACGGCGCAGCGGAAAGACGCGCGCCTCTTTCCCGTTTCTAAATTCAATCCCTTCGGACTTCAGGAGCGCCATCTTCTTTTTGATATTAGCCGGTTTGCTCCCGCAGTATCCGCCGATTTTGCCGTCGGAACGAACGACCCGGTGGCAGGGAATTTGTATCGGTCGGGGATTCTGTTTCAGGATTTGACCGATCCGCCTTCCGGCTTTCGGCTGTTTCAGGGCGCGGGCGATGGCGCCGTAGGTTGTGACGCGGCCGCGGGGGACATGTTTTAATAAACGATAAACGTTTTGCGGGTCCATGTGATTACGGACTGATGACAACCACTCTCTTTTTCTCCGGCGGGAAATATTTTTGCGCGAAATTTTGCAGGTCAGCCGGTTTAACCTTTTTAATCCTTTCTTCCATCTTAAGGTCAAAATCGTATCCCAGTCCGTATAATTGGGAAAGGCCGGCCTCCTGCGCCTGGCCGGCAAGGGTCTGCCGGCCTATCTTTTCATTTCCCAGTACCCTGGTGCGCACCTTCTCCAGTTCCGAAGGGATAACCGCCTGTTTCTTTAATTGGCCGATGACCTCTTCCACCACCGCCTGAACCCGGGATGCTTTTTCCGGCCGGCACTGGGCGTAGAAATAGAGCATGCCCGGCTCCAGGCCCAGAAAATAGCCGAAGCCGCTGCTGTAGACCAGGGGTTCTGCTTCGCGCAGCCGCCGGAAAAGGATACCTTCCTGGCTGTTGAGCAGACCGGCCAAAAGGTTAAGTTGGGGCCTTTCCTCTGCGGCGACGGAGATGCCGGGGAACCCTATCAGGAGCGCCGCCTCCTTCTTGTCGGTCGTCTCCCTTTCGGTTATCGGTGCGGCGTCTTGCGGGAAAAACGGCGTCGGGAAGACTATTCCCGTTGAACCGAGGCCGGCGAAGAGCCGGCTCGCTTCCGCGTTTATCTTTTCTTCATTGATATCTCCGAAAGCGGTGATAACCAGGTTGTTGCTGCCCAGAAATTTCCGGAAGGTTGTCCGGATGGCGGCCTGGTCTATCCGCCCGATGCTCTCTCTGGTGCCGCCTTCCGGCAGACCGTAAGGATGGCGGCCGAAGATGGACCGCCGGAGAATCTCATCCGCTTTCGCCATTGAGTCTTCTTCCCGGCTGATGATGCCTCCCAGCGCCTCATCTTTGAGCCGGTCCAGTTCTTTCGCCGGAAAAGCCGGTTCCCGTAATATCTCCGCCAGGAGTTGCAGGCCGTTTTTCCAGGATTCCGAAGGCATGCTTAAAGTCAGCCCGAAACTGTTATTGCCGCTGTAGGGCGATAGGGAACCGCCCCAGGAATTTACGGTCTCCGCGATCTGCCGGCCATCTTTTCGCTTTGTGCCGGAGACCAGGAGTTCTGACAGGATGGGAAAAAGTCCGGCGGTATCCTTTTCTTCAAAAAGAAGTCCGCCTTTCAGGAAGACTGAAAACGAAACGATCGGCAGGTCGTGGTCTTCTTTTATTAAAAGAGGGATGCCGTTGTATAAGGTCGAGAGTTTTATTTGTTCAACTCCTCCCCCTTCAGGGGGGAGGTAAGGTGGGGGTGAAGATGGAGATGCGGCCGGCCCGACCATTGCGAAAGTAAGGTTTTCTTCCCGCAGGTATCTTTGCGCGGCCGTCTTTACTTCCGCTTCTTTTACCCGGTTTATCTCTGCCAGATATGTTTGGGAATAGAGCGGGTTTCCGGTCAGGAAATAGTTGACGGCAAGGTTGGATGCTCTGCCTTCAACCGTTTCCAGGCCGAAGAGCAGGGAACTCCGCATCCCTTTTTGCGCTTCCGTCAGTTCCTTCCGGGAGATTCCGGAACCAATTTTTTTTATCTCTTTCCGGATAACGTCTTTAACCTCTTCCGCTTTTTCCGGAAGGCAGACCGCGGAAACGATGAAAAGGCCCGGGTATTTTGGCGTATAGGCGGCGCTGCCCACCGAATAAGCCAGTTTTTTTTCTATCAACGTCCGGTAGAGCCGCGAGGTCTTTCCTTCGCCCAGGACGCCGGCCAGTACGTCCAGCGCAATAGTGTCCTTATCCGTTAACCCGCCGATATGGTATCCGAGGTAAAGATAAGTCAGGTTGGTTGGAAATCCGGTTTTTCTTTCCCGGTAACTTATCTGCAGCGGTTCGGCCGGAACCGTCGGAAGATATGCCGGGGATGCTTTATATTCAGCCAAAGACGCAGCGCAGATTTTTCTGAATTCCTCCGCCGGAATCGGTCCGGCCGCAGACAGGATTGCGTTTCCCGGCGCATAAGAGGCGCGGTGGTATGCTTTTAAGTCCGCGTAGGTTATTTCCGAAAGGACCGCCGGATAACCGCTGATTGGAAAACGGTAGGGATGGATTAGGAATGCGGCATCCCAGAGGCTGCGGCCGGCCTGATAACCGGGCTGGTCTTCATTTTGGCTTATCTCCCTGAGGACAACCTCCCGTTCTTTGCTGAAATCGTCCGCAGTGAAGTCCGGTTGAAAGATTGAACGGAGGAGCGCCGGCAATATTTCCCGCCATCTTTCGGCGGGTACGGTGGCGGTAAAGAGCGTATAATCATACGTAGTGTAGGCGTTGGTATAACCGCCGTTATTCTCCACCACCGCGGCCAGCCGTTCCGTCTCCGTGCCTTTAAAGATAAGGTGTTCCAGGAGATGGGTAACCCCGCTTCCCATCAGGTTGCCTTCGGTGACCGACCCGGTCTTTATCAGCAGGGAAAAGTTTACCAGTTGACTGGCGGAGACCTCTTCGCAGAACAGGGTGAACCCGTTGGCCAGGTGAAATTCAGAAACCCGGCGCTGCGGAAGGTCTGCGGCAGAAGAGAAAGAGGTTCGCAGCAGAACCAGCGCCATCAGGACGGTTATCTTAATTGCTTTTTGCCGGCTGCGCAGACCCTTTATAATGGTAATCATAGATTTTTTAACTCCAAAGTGTTCTGCCAGGACCTTAACCAGCGCCTGGTTAGCCCGGCCGTCTTCCGCCGGCGCGGTAAGGTAAACCCTCAATTTTTCCCCGTCTTCTTTTATTTCGTTCCGGCCGGCCCGGGGAATTACCCGCACTTCAACCGTCTTTTCCATATGACAATTATATCGTTTTTGTACAAAAACCTTAACACATGCATTATTTTATCTTCCGCAAAAATCCGCTAAGGTCCGGTCCATCGCTTTTTTATCCGGATACAACAGAGTGCTGTGACCATAAATAAAAGATAGTTGTTTCCGCGCCTCTTCGTATGAGTATCCTTCAAACCGGCAAAGGTAGATGGCGGAAGCCAGGCCGCTGCGGTCCGCGCCTCCGGA
>CAZBFL010000110.1:0-4363 GCA_964491175.1 uncultured bacterium | reverse complement strand
CGGTTTTTTCCATAAAGGTACTTGCCGAATGTGATGATATCTGCCTTGCCTGTCCTCACCATCAGGCGGGAAAGTGCAAAAAGGGAAAGCTTTCGGAAAGGCGGACCAGGGAAATTGACCGGAAGATTATCAAGGCGCTGGGCTTGAAAAAGAACCAGGTTATCAAATCGTCCCGGGCGATTTCATTAATCAGGGAAAAACTTGGAACTTTTCCGGAACTGGTTAAGATCTGCGGCAAATGCGGCTGGCGGGAAGTCTGTACCTATTACCTTGATTTGCGCGCCGCCTGGCGCCAAAACGAAAATTTTAACCTCCCCCTGGATGGGGGAGGCGAGGTGGGGGTGAAACCATGACCGTCTACGAAACGATTTTGAAACGCCGTACCGTTCGCCGTTTTCAACCCAAACCGGTTCCCTATCCAATTTTGGAAAAGATGGTGAACGCCGGTCGTTTGGCTCCTTCGGCCGCCAATCTCCAGCCCTGTGAATTTTTAATCGTGGACGAACCGGACCTAACCGCAGCGGTCTTCGCCACCTTGAAATGGGCCGGTTATGTAGCGCCGGCCGGCAATCCGCCGGAGGGAAAACGGCCTGCCGCCTATATCGTTCTGCTTCTAAATCAGGAAAAGGGAAGGGATGGCGCCGCTGATGCGGGTGCGGCTATTGAAAATATGATTCTGGCCGGACTGGAGGATGGCGTCGCCGCCTGCTGGCTGGCTTCAACGGACCGCAGCCAATTAAAAAAAATTCTCCATATTCCGGATAACTGCAGGATAGATTCGGTGCTTGCCCTGGGTTATCCGGACCAGGAGAACCAGGTTGAGGATTTCTCCGGTTCGGTCAAATACTGGCTTGACGAAAAAGGCAATTTCCATGTGCCCAAACGCAGCCTAAAAGATGTCCTCCACCGTAACACCTATTAACGTTGTCATTGCGAGACCCGTATCAACGGGTCGCGGCAATCCCGGTCAGTATTATTTTGTCATTCCCGCACGTATTAGGCGGGAATCAATATTTTTTAGTTGCCAATTTTGCTTGGTTCTGTTAATGTAGTGCGAGGCTTTAGCCTCGCTGTCGTTTATATCTGTATTGTCTGGAGAGGTGCGAGAGCGGTTGAATCGGCACGATTGGAAATCGTGTAGCCCGCAAGGGCTCGTGGGTTCGAATCCCACCCTCTCCGCGGACAAGGTATATTCCGGGCACATCCTTAACACAATATTCCGGGCACATAGTTTACACATTCCGGTATATTGTCCTGGGAAAACCGGTTAATTCAATTTTAATCGGGGTGCCGTAGCGGGAATGTCGAGGGAAAGATGAATCCTCGCGAGGTTATCAAAAGAAATCTGGAATTTTCCGGCCCGGAAAGGTTCGGGATGGAGTTTGACGGCGGGCGGATGAATGACCTTTGCTCCGTCGGGATAAGCCCTTCGGATGCCTGGCAGCCGAAAAAGTGGAACGAGGGAAACTTTGAGTATTACGATGATGAATGGGGAAACATTTGGTACCGTGTAAAAGGGAAGAGTTCCGGAGGGGAAATTTATAGACCGGTCCTTGATAACTGGGAAAAACTGAAAGAATTTAAAATGCCGGGTTTATCTGATTCCAGGCGGTTTATAGAGGCAAAAGAAAGGTTCAAAAACGACTGCGAACATTTTCACCTTGGAAGTTTACCCGGTTTTCCTTTTACCGTTTGCCGTTATTTAAGAAAAATGGAGAACTATCTTCAGGATTTGATTTTGGAAAGAGACCATATTGAAGAATTGCATGATAGAGTAACGGTTCTTTTAGAAGAGATTATCAAGAGATGGGCGGAGACCGGAGCCGACGGCGTCTTTTTTTGCGAAGACTGGGGTACCCAGGAAAGGCTTTTAATAAGTCCGGCGATGTGGCGCGAAATATACAAACCTCTTTTTCGGAGATTGTGCAGTACTGCGCATAATTCGGGGCTTGCCGTTATCATGCACTCCTGCGGATATAATTGGACGATTCTGGATGATCTGGCCGAAACAGGGGTCAATTGTTTTCAGTTTGACCAACCCAGGCTTTATGGATTGGAGAGGCTTGCCCGTAAACTGCAGGACCTTAAGGTTTGTCTCTTTGCTCCGGTTGATATCCAGCGGATTCTTCCGAGCGGAAACAGAGGATTGATCGTCAAAGAGGCGCAGGCCATGGTCAATCTTTTTTTCGGAAAAAACGGCGGGTTTATTGCCAAAAACTATGGGGACTTGCAAGGTATCGGAGTCCTGGAAGAATGGGACAAATGGGCGTATGAGACTTTTCTTGAACTGAGATTGCAGGAAAAGCATTCTTTGTGATAAAGTTAAAGACGGGCCGGGGGGCGATTCAACGACTGAACGGTTTGAAAGAGGATGCAGATATGACGATACTGATTGATACCGATATGGAAGGCCTGACCGGGGTGGTGTTGGAACCGCAGGTAAATCAGGAAGGGAAAGATTTTTCTTTTGGCCAGAAGATGCTTGCCAACGACGTCAACGCGGCAATTGATGGGGCTGTCCGGGCCGGCGCGGACCAGGTCTTTGTGAGCGACGGCCATGGAGGCGGCGGAAATATGGTGCTGACCGAAATGGACCCGCGGGCCCGGTACCTGCTGGGCAAGATTCCAAGCGAGACGCTCTCCGACATCTATTCGGGACTTGACCTGGTTTTTTGCATCGGGTATCACGCGATGGCTGGAACCGGTCAGGTCTTTCCTGCTGGATTATCTCGACCGGATAACCGAGGACAGCACCTTTGTCCTGCAGGGGTTCAGGAAAGGCTGTGACATGTCCCTTTACGGCAGTTACGCCATGACCCTGGAAGGGTCTTTGCCTTCATGAACGCCATTCAGGAGATGCTTCTGCAAAGCCATAATCGAAAAATACGGATATTTCCGGCGATGCCGGATACCTGGCCGGACGCCGCCTTTGAAAACCTGAGGGCGGAAGGCGCATTTCTGGTCTCCGCTAGACGGAAAGCCGGCCGCTGCGTATTTGCCAAAATTCACTCTGAGAAAGGCGGCCGGGTCATGGTTCAATGTGATTTCGGAGAAGGACAGGTTAATATAACGGCCGGAGAAAAAAAGGCCGTTGTCAGGAAGATTCCGGCTACGGATTTATGGTATGATTTTAAGACCGGGGAGACGATATTGCTTCGACCGGCGTCGGCCGGGTCCAGGGAGTTTCCGAAAATAGAGCCGGTTCCCGGCCGGAAACACGAACGGAACTTTTTCGTTACCAAGAAAACCCCACGCTTATAGGTCGCCTCCGCGTAAAGCTATGGCGACCGAAGGAGACGAGGTATGGCGGTTAAGATCGGCATGCAGACGTACGGCTGGTATGCTTACGGACAGAACTTCAAGACCCGTTTCGGATTGGAAACGGTGCTTCATGAAGCGAAGAGCGCCGGTTATGATTTCATTGACCTTTCCGGATACACCCTGGCGGAGATAGGAAAAGCGGCGGAGGCAAAGAAACTCTTCAAAAAATACGGACTGAAGCTGGTTTCAATGAGCTGTTCGATCGGGGACAAGGAAGGCCAGTATGTAAAAGAGACGAAGGAACGGATGAAGTTCCTTAAAGAGATGGGGGCGAAGGCAACCATGGTATACGGCTGGCGCCGGGATAAAGATGAGACCTATGAATCGGCTTTCCGCCGGCTCTGCGACCAGTGCGACGAACTTTACGAGTTCGGCCGGGAGATCGACCTGAAGCCCGGTTTTCATAATCACATGTGGGGCGGTATCGAGACCGAAGAACAGATAACCAACCTTTTAGAATCGAGCAAGATATGGTTCTGTCCGGATATCGGTCATATGGCCGGGGCCAAAGCCGACCCGCACAAACTTATCAAAAAATATGCCGGGAGGATTTCCTGCGGTCATCTCAAGGATATTCTTGTGGACCACCGGAGAAAATTTGTCCGTTTCTGCGAAATTGGCAAAGGGAACGCAAAGATACCGTTTAAAAAGATACTCTCTTATCTTGATTCTCAGGGTTTCAACGGATATTTCACCGTAGAACAGGACAACTGGACCGTTTCACCCGTCGTGGATGCGGACGTGAGCCGGCAGTATCTCAGGAAAATTGGTTACTAACCATAAAGGAGAAAACGATGACACAAGCGAAAATAGCGTCTTATGAAGAGAGGTTGAAATGGTTTAACCAGGCGCGCTTCGGGATGTTTATCCACTGGGGCTTGTATTCCCTTTTAGGCCGGGGAGAATGGACGATGTTTGCCGAACGCATCCCGGCAAAAGAATACGCCAAACTGGCCGGCCGATTCAAGCCCGCCAGGTTTGATGCCGACCAATGGGCATCCCTGGCAAAAGAGGCCGGGATGAAGTACATGGTCTTAACCAC
>CAZBFL010000109.1:0-4483 GCA_964491175.1 uncultured bacterium | reverse complement strand
TGCCGGACAAAGCGATTGACGTTATGGACGAGGCCTGCGCCTATGTGCGGCTGCGCAGCGGAAAACTTCCTCCCAGGCTGAAGATTCTTGAAGCCGAATTGAAGAATATTTCGGAGAGCCGCGAAAAAGCCATACGGGACCTGGATTATGAAAAAGCCATTCGTCTGCGGGACAAGGAGAGGGCATCCCGCCTCCGTTTCCAGGAATTGAAAAACGAGTGGCGCCAGACTATTTCCACCGCTGAGAATACGGTGACCGGACAGGAGGTTGCGGAGATGGTCAGCCGCTGGACCGGCATCGCGGTCCAGCAGTTTTCCGAGGATGAGGGAGAACGCCTGTTGAAAATGGAGGCGGCGCTTGGCCGCAGCGTGGTCGGACAGAAAGAGGCGATTGAGACCGTTTCCCGGGCCATCAGGCGCAGCCGCGCCGGCATTAAGGACCGGAACCGGCCGATCGGCTCTTTTCTTTTTTTGGGGCCGACCGGCGTCGGCAAGACTTATCTGGCCAAGGTTCTGGTTAAGTTTCTTTTCGGAGACCAGGACGCGCTGGTCCAGATAGATATGAGCGAATACATGGAGCGGTTTTCCGTCTCCCGCTTAATCGGCGCGCCGCCCGGGTATGTCGGTTACGAAGAGGGAGGGCAGTTAACGGAAAAAATTCGGCGTCAGCCCTATTCGGTGGTTTTGCTGGATGAGTTTGAAAAAGCCCATCCGGATGTTCACAATCTGCTGCTTCAAGTTCTGGAAGAAGGGCACCTGACGGACAGTTTCGGCCGCCGCGTGGACTTCCGCAATACGGTCATAATCTTGACTTCCAACCTGGGGACCCGGAACCTGAAGGTTGATGCCGGTCTCGGTTTTGCTTCCCGGAAGGAAGGGCTGATGGAATACCTAGAAATGCAGGCGCTTCTGAAGACGGAAGCGGAAAAGGTTTTCCGGCCCGAATTTTTAAACCGGATTGATGAAGTCGTGGTTTTTAAAAATCTTTCCCCGGAGGATGCTTCCGCCATTGTGCGTCTTGAAGTCGGCAAAGTTCTGGAACGGCTCAAGGAAGAAAATTTATCGGTCAGTCTGGATGAAAAGGCATACCGATTTTTGGAAAAAGAGGGTTTCAACGCCCAGTCAGGCGCCCGGCCGCTGAAAAAGGTTATCACCAAACATATCGAGGACCGTCTTTCCGAAGAGTTGCTGTCCGGAAATCTCCATCCGGGAGATACCGTGGCGATTTCCGTCGCGCCGGACAGCGCCCGGCTTGACGTCCAGGTTAAAAACATTCCCCAGAAAGCCGCCGTTTCGCAGTAGGACAGGCGTCTCGCCAAAATGCAGTAGGACAGGCGTCTCGCCAAAATGCAGTAGGACAGGCGTCTCGCCTGTCTCTTTCGTAGTGCGACCCTTTCAGGGTCGCCGGCACGGAGTAAAATATGAATAAGAATTTTCGTTTTAAAAGCGAAGAGACGATCGTATTTATCGGTGACAGCATTACCGACTGCGATCGAAGAGGCGGGTCTTTTCCTTACGGTAACGGATACGTAAAAATGGCGATTGATTTGGTAACCGCCCGGTATCCGGAAAAATCTTTTACCTACTTTAACCGGGGGATAAGCGGTGATACGGTGGAAGGCCTCTATAATCGATGGCACGACGACTTGATTCTGTTGAAGCCGGACTGGGTTTCCATCCTGATTGGAATTAATGACCTGCATCGTTTTTTGATGGATTCAGCCACACTGCCCCCGGACCGGTATGGAAAATTATACCGTGCGGTCCTGGAACGGACCAGAAAAGAGACAAAAGCAAAATTAATTCTGCTGGAGCCGTTCTACATCAGCCAGGATTTTACGGGTGACGGTTTTCGTTCCCGGGTTTTAAAGACGATACCGGACTATACCAAAATCGTGCGGCGGCTGGCCGGAGAGTTCGGCGCAGTATTGATTAAAACGCACGATATCTTTCAGGAACAGTTGAAATACCGGCCCGCAGACACTTTTTGCGCTGAGCCGGTTCATCCTAATGCGGCCGGCCACCTGGTAATCGCCCACGAACTGCTTAAATCCGTAAACTATTGACATCTAAAAACGTAGGCCCGGGAGGGGCACAGCCCCTCCCCTACACACACAATTAAGGACACCACACAGGAGAGCAGAAGATGGCAAGAATCGCTTTTATCGGAGCAGGCAGTTTTGGTTTTACCCGCAGTTTGGTGAAGGATATTTTAACCTTTCCCAATTTGAAGGACGCTACCCTTGTCCTGATGGACACCAATAAGGACCGTCTTGAATTTGCGCGCAAAGCGGTCCAACGCATCATCGATGCCGGCAACTATCCGGCCAAGATTAAAGCAACGATGGACCGCAAAGAAGCGTTGAAAGGAGCCGACGCGGTCCTCTGTACCATCCTGGCCGGTGATGTCCATTTCTGGCGTCATGACATCGAGATTCCCAAGAAATACGGGGTGGATATCAATATCGGCGACACCCGGGGGCCTTCCGGCATCTTCCGCGCCCTGCGCACCATCCCGGTGCTGCTTTCCATCTGCCGGGATATGGAAAGACTTTGCCCGGACGCGATTCTCTTAAACTACACCAACCCGATGGCGATGAACTGCCGGGCGATGCAGCGGAAGACAAACATCAAGGTTACCGGCCTCTGTCACAGCGTCCAGGGGACCGCGGAGATGCTGGCCAGGTGGATCGGCGCGGATATGAAGGACATCACCTACCTTTGTGCCGGCATCAACCACCAGGCCTGGTATCTGAAGTATGAAAAGAAGGGAAAAGATGCCTACCCCCTGATTCGCAAGGCAATGTCGAAGAAAGAAATCTACAACGAAGAGATTGTCCGCAACGAGATGTTCCTTCACCTGGACTACTACGTTACCGAGTCCAGCGGGCACAACTCCGAATATAACTGGTGGTTCCGCAAGCGGCCCGACCTCATCGAGAAGTACTGCACCCACGGCACCGGCTGGAATCCGGGTGTTTACGCTTATATTCTCAACGAGTACCTGAAACGGGAAAAGACCTGGAAGAAAGATATAAAAGATTGGCTGGCCCAGAAGAAGATTCCGCTGGAGAGGGGTCTGGAATACGCCGCCAGCATCATCAACGCCTACCTTGGCGGCGAACCGTTTGAGTTTAACGGCAATGTGCCCAATACCGGCTTGATAACCAACCTGCCGCCCGATGTCTGCGTTGAAGTTCCCGTGGTCGCCAACCGGAGAGGTTTTAACGCCATCCACGTGGGCGCCCTGCCGCCCCAGTGTGCGGCCCTCAACAATATCAGCGTTGCGGTTGAGGAGATGGCGGTGGAGGGTTGCCTCTCCGGGGATGCCCGGCTGGTCTTCCAGGCCATCGCCTATGACCCCTTGACCGCCAGCGTCCTTTCCCTGGCGGAAATCAGGAAGATGACCGCGGAGATGTTTGCCAAAAACCGGCCCTACCTGCCGCACTTTAAAAACACGGCCATTTAATATCTTGTCATTCCCGCGTGTATTAAGCGGGAATCCAAAAAATTTAAATATGATGGTTCGACATTAATTTATTTTTATCTTAAAATATAACCAAATAACAATATGGTTATGTAATTAAACCGGTAATCGGAAGGGACAGGGGATGAAGAACTGGCAAAAATTTTTTTACATTACGGCAATTTTCCTGGGATTTTTTTATCTGCCGATAGAAAATGTCCGGTTCGGCAACGCTGTTTTTGAGGCGCTGACCCTGGCCAAATGGTATGCCCGGGAACATGTACTTTTGTGCCTGGTGCCGGCGCTTTTCATCGCGGGCGCAATTTCGGTCTTTGTCAGTCAGGCATCGGTGATGAAATACTTCGGCGCCGGCGCGAACAAATTTATTTCCTACGGCGTCGCCTCGGTTTCCGGAACCGTCCTGGCCGTATGCTCCTGTACCGTCCTGCCCCTTTTTTCCGGTATTTACAAGCGGGGCGCGGGCCTGGGTCCGGCGATTGCTTTTCTATATTCCGGCCCCGCAATCAACGTTCTGGCGATAATTCTTACCGCCCGGATTTTAGGCTGGCAATTAGGCCTGGCCCGTGCGGTCGGCGCCGTAGTATTCAGCATAATTATCGGACTTTTGATGCATATTGTTTTCTTGAAAGAGGAGAGGGCTCGGCACGCGACCGGGGGTTTGAACTTCGGAGAAGTGAAGGAAAATCGGTCCCCGGCGCAGATAATCTCCTATTTTTTTGCCATGATTGCTGTGTTGGTCTTCGCTAATTGGGGCAAACCGGGTTCCGGTGATGCAGGAATTTGGGTCTTTATCTATGGGCAAAAGTGGACGATTACCGCGATTTTTTCCGGGGCCCTGGCCGTGATGCTCCTCCGGTGGTTCCGCCGGGAGGAACTCAAGGAATGGACCCAGGCGACCTGGGTCTTTGCTTTGCAGATATTACCCTTGCTCCTGGCCGGAATTCTGATTTCCGGGTTCCTGCTGGGCCGGGTCGGCCACGAAGGCATGATTCCTTCT
>CAZBFL010000108.1:0-4529 GCA_964491175.1 uncultured bacterium | reverse complement strand
CCGTAGGGGTCGGATTCATCCGACCCGCGCGGGCGCGATAAATCGCGCCCCTACAAAATACATAAAATAAGGGCGGATTATTCACCGCCCTTATTTTTTTGATTAAACGTTTTCCTTTCTTCCGGTATCTAATATTTATGAATCAAACGGACTTCGAAGTTATTTTACGGGAAAACCAGGAGCGTATCTACCGGCTGGCGTTAAGAATAACCGGTAATACGGAAGAAGCAAAAGACATCACCCAGGAAACGTTCCTGGCGGCGTACGAACATCAAAACCGTTTTCGAAGAGAAGCTAATTTTTCAACTTATATCTATCGCATCGCTTTAAATTTTGCTTTTCGGGCGCTGAAACGGAAACACCGTTTGCAAACACTGGAAAAGCCCGAAACGATAAGGTCAAAAAATGAAAATCCGGCCCAGATTTTCCAGCGGGAGGAAAAAGAGGCGGAAATCCGGCATCTGCTGGATTCCCTGCCTGCCAGGCAGAAGGCAGCCGTTCACCTCCGGCTTTATGAAAATTTGTCGTTTATTGAGGTCGGCCGGGTGCTGGGGTGCCGGCCGGCTACTGCCCGTACCCATTATTTTTTCGGTCTGCAGAATTTACGAAAGGAGATGAAAATACGCTATGAGTTGCCGAAGGTTTGAGCGCTGGATACTTTTAAGCCTGGAAAATGAACTTACCTCCAGGCAAAAAGACGTTTTAGCGAAGCACCTTAACGGGTGCGCCGAATGCCGGAAGGTACTGGAAGATTACCGTAGCGTACGCCGTCTCCTAACCGCGATGCCATTGGAGCCGGTTCCGGTCCTGCCGGTATTCAACTGTCCTGCGGCGGAAAAAAGAGAGAGACCGTTTCTGGTCCGGAAACGGTTTGTTCTGGCGCCGGCCGCGCTTGCGGTCTGCCTGCTTCTGGCAATCGGGATTATTAAATTCCGGAATGCCCCTTTATCCGTCCCAATACAGAACGGTTCCAGCGCTGATTTATTTGCCGGCGTATCCGAACTTGAATTTTTTGACGTCAATTTCCAGAATACAACGGATTACCACTACCTCATGGAGAATCTTTCGGCGGAAGAGCAAGAAACATTTTTCAATATTTTAAAAGAAATGTAAACTTGTCATTCCCGCGAATTGTAGCGGTGCGATTTATCGCACGGATTGTTGTAGTAGGACAGGCGTCTCGCCTGTCATTATTTATCGAGGAGGTGAAATCGGATGAAAAAGATAACACTGTTTCTAATCTGCGCCATCGCGTTCTGGCCGATTATGGCTTACAGCGCGCCGGTTCAGATGAAAGGAAAGGACCGTCAAGCCGGACCCCAGCGGATGATGCCAAACCGCGAGATGTTCCAGAAAGATGGAAAGGCCGGGGACCGGATGGCCGCAATACGCTTCTACAAGTTGATTGAATTTCTTGACCTGACAACCGAAGAAGCAAACAAATTAGCGCCGGCCATTCGAGCCAGGGACAACGGACGCAAGGACTATTTCCAGGCGCGCGATAAGGCGCTGGACAATCTTGCGGAATTGGTTAAAAAGGAAGCGTCGGGAAATGAATTAAAGAAAGCGGTTGCCGGAATCAAGACCCTGGATGACGGGTATCAGGTAAAAGAAAAAGGGTTAACTGGAAAGGTTCTGGAAGTACTGCCGCCGGAAAAACAGGCGAAATTCTACCTCTTTAACCGGCATTTTGCCGGGGAGGTTCGCCAGGGACTTTACAACATGGCTGAACG
The DNA here is from genome assembly GCA_964491175.1 of uncultured bacterium. Taxonomy (GTDB): domain Bacteria; phylum Ratteibacteria; class UBA8468; order MWAK01; family MWAK01; genus JAHJUB01. Next base: position 2,796 of record CAZBFL010000108.1, on the reverse strand, counting down.
CCGGATGCAGGAGAACCCGCAGCTTCGCGAACAGATGAAGAAACGCTGGAGTGAAAAAGCAAAGTCAGGTGTTCAACCACCTCGGTAATGGAAAGGTTCGTGGTGTCAAGGTAGAAAGCATCTTCTGCCTGACGCAAAGGGGCGACGGAGCGGGAAAGGTCATGGTTGTCTCGCTCCGCCACCTCCTCCGCGGTTTTGCCGTTGTCGGAGTGTCAGAAAAATAAGCGGAAAGAATTAAGATTTGAAAAGCTTGGTAAACGTTTCTACAGAAATTTCTGCGTCTTTTAAAATTCCCTTGAACGTCCAGCGGTCAACCTCTTTGTGATCCGGTATGATAAGAGTAATTTCCTTTTCGTTGTTTCGTATTTTAATATGACTTCCTTTCTGGCTAACTTTGTAATAACCCAGTTTCTGAAAGGTGTGGACTATTTCTCGGCCAGAGAGAAGAAGCGGCTTGGCACTCATAAGGCAACTTGCAGGATTTTGTGATAGGAATCCGCTTTCTCTTTAGGTTTTTTTTCTGGAACATCAGATTCCAAATATAACCCGATCGCTTCTTTAATGTTAAAAATAGCTTCTTCTTCGGTTTTTCCTTGAGACCAACATCCCTTTAACGGGGGGCAATGAGCAACGATATAACCATTCTCGCCTTTTTCCAGAATAATTTTAAGTTTCATTTTCCACCTCGCTTTAAAATTATTATACCACAAAACGGGGTTTTTCAGGATGGCGAAGGATGAAAAAGCAAAGCCAGGTGTTCAACCACCTCGGTAATGGAAAGGTTCGTGGTGTCAAGGTAGAAAGCATCTTCTGCCTGACGCAAAGGGGCGACGGAGCGGGAAAGGTCATGGTTGTCTCGCTCCGCCACCTCCTCCGCGGTTTTAGCAATTGATTGCTCAACCCCTGCCTTACTCAGGTCTTCACCCCGTCTTTTGGCGCGCGTCTCCAGATTTGCATCCAGGTAAATCTTAAGCGTTGCATCCGGGAAGACCACGGTGGTCGTATCTCTGCCCTCGGCCACCAAACTTTCCCTTTCCGCAAATTTCCGTTGTAACGGCAGGATGGATTGGCGTACTTCCGGGGAACGGGCGATATAGAAGGTCTTACCCGTCACTTCCGGAGTGCGTATTTCTCCGGTTATCTCCCGGCCGTCCATAAAGACGTGCAGTCCGTCCGCTTTGTCCTGCAGGTCTATTCTGGTCTCCCGGACCATTTCAACCAGCGCTTCTTCATCCTCCAGGTTAAGGCCTTTCTGCAGGGCTTTGTAGGTAAGGGCACGGTAAAGAGCGCCGGTATCCAGATAGAAAAACCCCAACTTTTTCGCCAGAGCTTTGGCAACCGTGCTTTTACCGGCGCCGGCCGGCCCGTCAATCGCAATTATGTATTTCATTTTATTGCCGTTCTTTTCCAGAATTCCCGCGGGGTTAGAATGGCGATATTCTTAAAATCCTTCAGTTTGAGTAAATGTTTATCTCCGGTTATAATAACGTCCGCTTTGCCTGCCCACGCAGTTCCCAAAACTTTCAAATCTCCCGGGTCCTGGCAAGCGCCCGGAGAAACCTCTAACGGGACCACCACCTTTGTTCCTTTTAACAAAATATCCCGGTGGTTTTTAGTAACGTCCTCGGGCATTCCGAAATCTTCTTCCAGAGATTTAATTACCTCTTCCATAATAAACTGACTGGTTATAACCTCGTGTTCGAAAAGACAAAGGGCAAAAATCTCAAAACACAGCCCGCGCGTAGCGAAGGCGGAAATTATCACGTTTGAATCCAGTAAAACTTTCATCCGCGACGTGGATTTATCCTTTTAAAAACATCTTCATCAGTGTAGAAACCTGCTTTTTCGGCATACGGAATAGTCTTTGCTCTCAATTCCCGAAAACGCTGTACAACAAGATATCGCCGGATGGCTTCCCGGACTATTTGACCCGCTTTAAGGTTGTTTTTTTTACTGACCAACTCCAGTTCGTTTCTCAGGTCTTCGGAAATCCGGATTGTAAAAGTACTCGCCATGGTTCACCTCCATAAGACAATATAACACAAACAGGTTGAGATGTCAAACTTGTGTGTTCTCGGGATTTAGGTGTTCTGGCAAGAACTAAAAATCTATCTGATTCCTTACACGCACAAGCCGGTACAGCGTTACTGCTTCCTGGATATTCTGAAGCGTGTTTTTGAGCACCAGTTTAATACCGACGTAGTATACCGGGTCGTTGGCGGCAGCGAGCGGTTGGGGAGTCCCCGTTGAATCTGCCGGACCGTAATAATAAAATCCGGACGTACTTAAGATTTGCAACTGCCTGTCTACCGCCCAAGATGGTTTCAAATCAAAATAGTTGGCGCCAGGGTCGACAAAGTCATAATTTGCCCCTTTGTCGCGGTAAACTGAGTAATCGGTAGTAGTATTTGCAACTGCCATCCGGTAAAGGATATCTCTCCAACCATCTTTTGTTTCAGATTTGAATCCAAGATAGAGATAAGGACCACAGTATCGTTGGTCTACCGGAATTGCCGGAGGATAACCATTGCCGGCTTCTGATGCGACCGTTGGGTCAAGTCCAGTAAAAACAGTTCCGAAGATGGAGTTTTCCGGATGGATAACTGTTTTCGCACTAATCAGACCTTCTTCTCTGTTTATCCCGGGTCCATAAACTATCGTATTTATCAGGTAAATCCCGAGATTTTCCGAGTCTCCGCCGCTGCGCACAATTTTGTGGATGTTGGTTGCCCGGGCGAAGATAACCGCTAAGAGGGCGAAGACCACCACCAGAATTGCGGTCGTCGTCAGCATCTC
>CAZBFL010000107.1:0-4558 GCA_964491175.1 uncultured bacterium | reverse complement strand
ATCCCGAAGACCAGATCGGTTTTATCGTTCAGGCCAAAAGAAAGGGTTGCGGCCAGTTCGGAACATTCTTCTTTTACGCCCCCTTCTTTTTCAAAATCAAACTGCGTGGTTAATTCCAGCTGACCCTTGTTCTTGCCCGCCGTACCTGTATCGTCGGTAATCAAAGGGTGGGCCGCAAAAGCCAGCCGCGCACCGGTCAGGACGAAAACGACTCCGAAGCCGAGCCGGGCCGCCTGAATTGCAAAACGTTTTCCTTCCCCCATAGGTTTTTCTCCTTTTTCGTATTATTAATTTTATTTTCGTGTTACGATAACGTAAAAAAATAATACCGTTACTGAATTTCCTTGCCGGTGGTGGACATATTCAAGGTCGCGTGTTTCACGCCTTTAACCGCCGACAGGCTGTCGGTTAACTTTCGGGCTTCTTTGGGAGAACCTTTGACCGCGATGATTTCCAGGCAGTTGTGGTGGTCCAGGTGGATGTGCTGGGTGGAGATGATCGTCTTGCCGAAGTCGTGCTGGATATCCATCAGTTTGTTTACCAGTTCTCTTTTATGGTGGTCGTAAACGAGTGTGACCGCGCCGGCTATTTCACCCGTATTTTCCCATTGCTTCTGGACCAGTTCCCGCCGGATTAAGTCCCGGAGCGCCTCGGAGCGGCAGGTGTATTTCTTCTCCCCGGCAAGGCGGTCAAACTTTTCCAGAAGTTCCCGGTCTAACGATACGCCGAAACGCACAACCTTAGCCATTCAGGTATTCCGTCCAAAATGTATTACGATTATAAAAATTGTAACACGAGGTATTTTAAAGTGTCAAATGCCCGAAGCGCCAAAACAAAAAACACTTATTGTTTCAAATACGGGCTGATCTCCCTGTATATCCGCTTCGCCATAACCGCATAGCCTTTGGTGTTGGGGTGGATGGGGTCGCTCATCAGTTCGGGCCGACCGATTATGCCTTTCAGGATATTTGGAATCAGGAGCGTTCTCTTTTTTCGGGCCAGATTTTTAAAGCCGCTGAGGTACGAATCGTTCAGCAGTCCGGTTCTCACCTCTCCCAGCGTCACGGCCGCGCCCGCGGATTGAATTAAATCCACAATCTTTTCCAGGTTTCGGAAAGTCTCTTCTTCAGACAGTTTTTGTAAAAAATCGTTGCCGCCCAGGATTACGATTACCATCCGCGGGTCCTGTTCCAACACGTCTTTTTCAATCCTTTTTAAAACATCCCGGGTGGTGTCTCCGCTGACGCCCGCATTAATTACTTTTCGGCCAAGGTAACCGGAAAGGATAGAGGGATAATCCTGGCCTTGTTCTGCACCGAAACCCTCGGTCAGGCTATCGCCCAGACAGATGATATTGGTTCCCCGGGAATCAAGGTTTTTAATATTCGATGCCTTGGAGCAGCCGACCAATAGGATGAAAACAATCAATGCGAAGCCCGGGATTTTCTTCATAGTGTTTTGAACGGCAGTGCTGGCGATTTTAACCGAAACCAGTAACTAATTATATCCCTAATTTTACGGTAAGCTCAAGAAGCAACCCAAAATTTGGTTTGCCATGATTGATTTCGTTGTGCCGAAGATGATAACATTTATTCCGGACATTATAGTTTTGGAGGCTGTTTTATGAAGGCACAAACCAACACCGCAGGATGTGATCTTGTCGGTCAACTCAACCAGTGGCTGGAGGCGGCGGAAGGGGAACGCTTCGAATTCAAGGAAGCGAAAAACAGGTTCTCTTTCGACGATTTGGCGAAGTATTGCTGCGCCCTGGCCAACGGCGGCGGTGGAAAAGTAATCCTGGGCGTGACCGACAAAAGGCCCAGAAAGGTGGTTGGCACGCGGGCGTTTATGCAACCGGAGGATACCCGCAGGACGTTGATGGAAAAAATTCCCCTGCAGATTAATTTCCTGTTTGTTTCTCATCCGAAGGGGCGCGTTCTCGTTTGGGAAATACCGGCTCGACCCATGGGCACGCCCATCAAATATGACGGCATCTACTGGGCGCGGAGGGCGGACAGTATTGTTCCCATGCCCGAGGACGAACTCAGAAGCGTCTTTGCCGAAACCGGACACGACTTCTCGGCCGACGTTTGTCCTGGGGCTGTCATAGGGGACTTGGACCCGCAAGCCATAGAGGATTTCCGCCGGCGGTGGATAGACAAATCCAAGAATGCCGGGCTTGCAACTATATCCCACGATCAATTACTTCGAGACGCCGAAGTCTTGGAGGACGGCGGCGTAACCTACGCCGCCCTGGTTCTTTTTGGAACGAGGGAGGCCCTGGGAAAACGCCTGGGCCAGGCAGAAGTAGTATTTGAATACCGGTCTTCCGAAGCCTCCGGACCTGCCCAGCAGAGAAAGGAATACCGGCAGGGCTTCTTCAGTTTTTACGAAGACCTCTGGAATACCATCAACCTTCGCAACGACCTTCAGCACTACCAGGACGGCTTATTCCTGCTGGACATCCCCACTTTTGCCGAACGGCCGGTCCGGGAGGCCATCCTGAATGCAGTCAGCCACCGCGATTACCAGCTTGGCGGGAATGTCTTCGTTAGACAATACGCGCGCCGGCTTGTGATAGAAAGCCCCGGCGGATTTCCTGTCGGCATAACACTTGAAAACGTCCTGGAGCACCAATTGCCCCGGAACCGGAGAATCGCGGATGTGTTCGCCAAGTGCGGTTTGGTAGAGCGCTCCGGCCAGGGAATGAATCTTATGTTTGAACAAAGCATACAGCAGGGCAAGCCCAAACCCGCCTTTACCGGAACCGACGCCTATCATGTAGTACTCACTCTGCACGGACAGGTTCAAGATCCCCGTTTTGTGCAATTCCTTCAAAAGATTGGGGAGGAGACGACATCGTCTTTCGGCACGCACGATTTCCTTGTTCTGGACCTGGTTCACCGCGAAGAACCGATTCCAGATGCTTTACAACCCCGTCTACGAAACCTTGTTGAATCCGGAGTTATCGAATGCTTCGGCAGAGGAAGGGGTGCCCGGTATGTTCTTTCCCGGCGTTTTTATGTCATGACCGGCAGAAAAGGTGTTTATACCCGTAAGCGCGGTTTGGATCGGAATGCCAACAAAGCCCTGCTGTCAAAACATATTGAAGATAACGGGAAAAGCGGGTGCGTCCTTGAAGAGTTATCGCAGGTTTTGCCGGCCGTCTCCAGGAGTTACATCCAGGGGCTCCTTCGCGATCTTCGCAAGGAAGGCCACATCAGAATGGAGGGCAGCACAAGAGGGGCGCGCTGGTATTTCCTAGGTGTTTAAAAAAGCAAATAAAAGCAAATAAAAGCAAATAAAAAGCATTTCGATTAAGTATTTATCTATGTAGGATGCATCCATGCTGATAATCGTTTATGGAGGATTGAATAATGTCTACTCGACAAACGAGTAAGCTTTTGATATTTATGTTTTTAGTAAGCGTTTTTATTCTTTCCGGATGCGAAACTGCGCAATATAATGCGCAATACGGAAATTCTCTAAATAACTTGCCAGAACCACAAGTAGGTAAAGGAATTATCTGTACAATAAGACCTTCAGCTTTTGTGGGGGCTGCTTGTAGTTGGAATTTATTTATGGATGGCCAACTGTCGGGTAGGTTGCTTTCCGGTTCTTATATATACCAAATTGTTGATCCGGGGAAACATACCGTAAATATAACAGGGGGAGATTTGATCGGATTTCCAATAGAAATAAACGCAAAAGCAGGAGAAACCATATATCTAAAAACTCGAGGAGCTATGGGCCTTTGGGAAGGACAAGTTTTTATTGAAGTATGTCCTTTAGAAAAAGCAAGAGAATATATCAAAAAATATCCGTCTGTTAATATCAAAAGTGATACACCGTGAATTGGTAACAGTTTGGGATAAAATCGTAAACAAATCCAGAATTTTGGGTAGGATATCCTTGTTCGGCCCTCCGCCGGCATTGCACTCTAATTAGTCGCAACGGCCTGATTTCATCTTCCTCGAATCCTCACTGTTTTAAACCCATTTCTCAGTGTTAATGCTGAGAGATGGGTTTTTTTGTGGTCTAACAACTTAAAGGAATAACGCAGAAGTTGTACCAAGGGTCGCTCTCCGGGGGATTTTTGTATTCTGTAAATAACGTTGACGAAATGGTTGATAAGGGAGGATGTGGTTGGCGGTTTAATATTGAACACTTTCCGGCGATCCAATTCTGAACACTTCTGCGGCGGTGAATTCTGAACACTTTCCGCCTTCAGTTTCTTGTCCTGCCTTGTTTTGACGCCAAAAACTCCTGCCTCCTGCCGGTAAAAAATTCGCCGGTGAAAACTGAACACATTTTCGGCGCCGTTTCCTTGATTATATAACGGTTTCTCAAACCCTGTAAAGAAACTCTCCTTTCGCGGTGTCCGCCGCTGCCTTTCCGGGGTCTTCTTTGCGGATGAAAACCGCAGCCTTGTCTTTAAGCCGGTAGCTTCCGCCCCGGATATTGATTACGGTGGCGTGGTGCAGGAGCCGGTCCAGAACAGCAGAGGCGATGACCGAATCTCCAAAGACATCGGCCCATTCGGTAAAACTCTTGTTGC
>CAZBFL010000106.1:0-4639 GCA_964491175.1 uncultured bacterium | reverse complement strand
GATGTAAACTTAGCCCTTGCCCGCGCCATGGTTTCCGCTGCAAAAACCTATCTGGAAATTTTTGGAGCAGAAAATTTTCGGAACCTGATCGTCTCCCTTAAATCATCTTCTGTCCGGACCACCATCCTGGCAAACCGTATATTCAGCCGGCAATTTGATTATCCCCTTCACCTGGGAATTACCGAATCAGGCCGGGGCAATCTATCTTTAATCAAAAGCGCAATCGGCATCGGTTCTCTCCTGGAAGAAGGAATAGGCGATACGATACGGATATCGCTCTCCGAACCCCCGGAAAAAGAGATTGAAGCCGGACGCCAGATTCTTCAGGCGTTGGGGATAAGATATTTTTACCCGGAAATTATCTCCTGTCCGACCTGCGGCCGTTGCCGGGTTAACCTTTTCGGAATCGTAAAAAAAGTGGAGACCGGACTCAAAAAACTGCCCGGTTATCCCCGGGACTACGCGGGAATTAAGATTGCGGTGATGGGCTGCGAGGTTAACGGCCCGGGTGAAGCCGCTACCGCCGATATCGGTATCGCCGCGGGTCTCAAAACAGGTCTTCTTTTCATAAAAGGGAAAGTAGTCGCCAAAGCCCGCGAGAAAGAACTTCCGTTCCTTCTTCTGAAAGAAATTACCGGATTGCGAATAAGACAGGGCAAATGGTAAGATAATTTGCCGGTGTATATTTATGGAACAAGATCTGTTTGCGTATGCCTGCAAACTGCTCGGCCGGCAGTCATACACCAGAGCGGCCCTGGCCCGGAAGCTGGCCGGCAGGGGAGAAGCGGAGAACGTGAAAATCGTTTTGGACCGGTTGGCAGAATCCGGTTATATTGATGACCGGGCCTTTGCCCAAAACTACATTCAATCCCGTTCTGCCCGCCATCCTTCCGGAAGGCGGCTCCTGGAAATGAAATTAAAATCCAAAGGAGTACCGGATACAATAATAAAGGAAACTTTGAACGAATTGGAGCCGGAAACCGAAGAAGCCGCAGCGCAGAAACTGGCAGCAAAAAAGGCGGCGCTCCTTAAAAACCTGGAGCCGATGGCCCGAAAAAAACGCGTCTTTCAGTTTTTGCTGAACCGGGGCTTCTCCCCGGAAATCGCAAGAAAATTTTCCGATTTATAGTTGTTTTTGCTAAGAGAGGTTGGTCTCTTTTGCAGCACTTCACGGAGCGGCAGTGCAAAACAAGTAAGTCTGTCATTGCGAGCGTAGTTTGCGCGGCAATCCCGTTTTGGTATGAGATTGCCACGTCGCTTCGCTCCTCGCAACGACGAACTACGTCGGTTTTGTCCAGCGCGCAGCGCGTGTAACAAAAGAGGCAACCGAACGCTATATGAAAAGTTACGAAATCCGTCAAAAATATCTTGATTTCTTTAAGGAAAAAGGGCACACCGTTGTGCCGGGAATTCCCCTGATACCGCCGGAAGACCCGACACTGCTCTTTACTTCCGCCGGAATGGTCCCATTTAAAAACTTTTGGGCCGGTTCCGGAGAAATCCCGTATCTCCGGGCTGTGTCCTGTCAGAGGTGTCTGCGGGCCGGAGGCAAGGACAGCGACCTGGAAAACGTGGGCTTTGACCTTCGCCACCACACCTTTTTTGAAATGCTGGGCAACTTTTCTTTCGGAGATTATTTCAAGAAAGAAGCCGTTGAATTTGCATGGGAATTTCTGATGCAGCATCTCAAGCTGCCGGAGGCAAACCTCTGGGCTTCGGTTTACACCGAAGACGAGGAAGCGTTTGAAATCTGGAAAAAATATCTGCCGAAAAAACGGATTGTCCGGCTGGGCGCAAAAGACAATTTCTGGGGGCCGGCCGGCGAGACCGGCGTCTGCGGCCCGTCCTCGGAGATATATTTTGACCGCGGCCCGGCTTTTTCCTGCGGAAAAAATTCCTGTTCGCCGGGCTGTGACTGCGAAAGATACCTGGAGTTCTGGAACCTTGTGTTTCCGCAATTTGATAAAACCAAAACCGGCGAATTTCCACCTCTGAAACGCCGCGGCATAGATACCGGCATGGGCCTGGAACGGGTTACCGCTTTGTGCGAGGGCGCCGAATCAAACTTTGACACCGATCTTTTTCTGCCGATAATCAAAAAACTGGAAACGCTTTCCAGCGTATCGTATCAAAAGAATAAAGACACGCAAACCGCGTTTCGCGCGGTGGTCGACCATATCCGCGCTTTAACTTTTACCATTGCGGAAAATATTATTCCCGGCAACGAAGGAAGGGGGTACGTAATCCGTCGGATTCTGAGGCGGGCGGTGCAATTTTTACATGCGTTGAAGGCGAATCGGCCGCTCCTGGCCGAACTCGTCCCCGAAGTTGTCCGAACAATGAATTCATATTATCCGTATCTTTCCGAACGGGAAGCGTTTGTCCGGGAAACGATTACCGGCGAAGAAGAGCGTTTCCTAAACCTCCTTTCGGAAAGCCGCACCCTGTTCAAGCGGTTTGAAACGGAATTTAAAGACAAGACCCTGCCCGGCAAAATCGCTTTCCAGCTTTACGACACGCATGGCCTTCCGCTGGACACAATCAAGGAAATGGCGGTTGAAAAAAACCTTTTTTTCGACGAAACCGGCTTTGAACTGGAAATGACCAGGCAAAGAGCGGCCGGTCGGAAGACCACCGCCTTTGAATTGATAGCCGACCGCAGTCACCTGACCGGACTTTCACCCACCCGGTTTATCGGTTACCAAACCGGCTTTGTCCAATCTTCCGTGCTGGCGGTTATCCCGGTGGAAAACGGTCAACATTCCCTGGTTTTATCGGAAACGCCTTTTTACCCGGAACGGGGCGGGCAGCAGGGAGACCGGGGGATAATCAGCGGGGACAATTTTGAATTCGAGGTCCGGGAGACGCGGGTGGATGAATCCGGTTTCATTCATCACCTGGGTTCATTCAAAAAAGGGGCCGCGGCCAGGAACGCCGCGGCAACGGCGCAGGTGGATACGGGAATACGGCGGCAGATCGCGGCAAACCATACCGCCACCCACCTTCTTCACTCGGCGCTGCGCCGGATTCTGGGAAGCGAAGTAAAACAGGCCGGCTCCCTGGTGACACCCGATTACCTGCGTTTTGACTTTCTATTTTCCGGAGAAATAGGCCGGGAAAAAATTGGTGTTATTGAAGAATTGGTCAATGAAACAGTTCGGTCAAACCTGCCGGTGACCGTCGCGGAAAAAGGATTGGAGGAAGCCATGGCCGAAAGCGCCATCGCTTTATTTACCGAAAAATACGGCGAAAAAGTGCGCGTGGTCACCGCCGGCGATTTTAGCAAGGAAGTGTGCGGCGGAACCCACCTTGAGTCCACCGGCAGTATCGGTCTTTGCCTGATTACCGGTTTTTCTTCCATCGGACAGGGGGTGAAGCGTATTGAAGCGGTTACCGGGAAACCCGCCTATTTCCTGATAAAGGAGCGGGAAAGATGTCTTTCGGAATTGGCCGCCTACCTGAAAGTGGAACCGGCCCTGATCCGCCCGGAGATAGAAAGGCGCGCGGAAGAATACCGGAAACTGAAAATAAAATCCGATGCCTTCTTTTCCGCCTACCTTCACCGGGAAGCCGATAAAATGATTGCGGATAAAAAATCCGTTGCCGGAATAAATCTTCTGACAACAGCCCAGCCGTTGCTCGCGCCGGAAGAAGCAAGGATGCTGATCGATTATCTCAAAAAAAAGATGCCGGAAAGCGCCGTGCTGGTGCTGCTTTCCGGAACGGAAAAATCCCAGGTTTTTCTGGGTTTAACCGCCGACCTTATTCCCCGGGGTTTGAAAGCCAGCGAAATTTTACGACAGGCGGCCGGGGAACTGGGCGGCGGAGCAGGGGGACGACCCGATTTTGCCCAGGCCGGACTGAAAAAGAGAGTAAACCTGAAGGAAATAGAAAAAATCATGCTCAAAATTTTAAGTTCGGGGTAAATGAACGAAATAAAATTATTTGCGCAGCTGAAGAAGGGCGACGAGGAAGCGCGGGAAGAAATTTTCAAGGCCCACCAGGCGCTGGTTGCTAAAATCGCCTGGAGTTATTCCAAAAAATCAACTCTTTCGGTTGAAGAAATGATTGCGGAAGGATACGTCGGTCTTTTGCATGCGATCGATAAGTTTAGTTTAAAAAAAGCAAAAACAAAAAAAATAAAGTTCGGTTCTTATGCCTTCTGGTGGATACGGCGTTATATAATCAGGGCCTTGGTCAAAAAACAGTCAATCCTCTCCGTTCCGGAAAGCGTTTCGGAACTGATGCATCGGTATAACCATTTTGCCGGAATTCTTTTCCAAACTCTCGGCCGGGAACCGACCGAAATGGAGGTTGGAAAACTGATGCTCCTTTCCAAACAGCAGTTGGCGAGCATCAGCCAGCGCCGGGCATTGAAAGAAGTATCCCTGGATGAACATATATTTACCGGTGACGACAGCGGCACGCTGGCCGACATCATTCCGGCGGAAAATAAAGAAGATATAGAAAAAACCCTGGAACAGGGCGTTTTGATCGAAAAATATTTTTCCGTACTCACCCCGCTGGAAAAAACGGTGCTGAATTTCCGTTTCGGACTCCAGGGCCAGCCGCAAATGACTTACCAGGAGACCGCGGAAATCCTGAAGAAAAAATTTAAAAAACAATTGAGCCGCCAGCG
>CAZBFL010000105.1:1795-4653 GCA_964491175.1 uncultured bacterium | reverse complement strand
CTACCGCAGGGTGGACGTTTCGGAAGAAGACTGGTTCGGGACCAAGAAGGGCTGGCAGGACCTCTTCGGCGGCACCTCGGTCTGGTACAACTGGCTGCCCCTTTTGGGTTTGCCGGTCGGTTATCATTGGAACAGCAGCCGCTGGAATTTCCTGGCCGGCGACGATGTTTTGGGGATGACGGATGCAGAGATAGACGGATATCTGAAGCGCGGGGTACTGCTGGACAGCCGGGCGGTTGAATGCCTGGAATACCGCGGCTACGCGGAACGGATCGGTTTTCGGTCCGGCGGCAAGATCGGGATAGACGACATCGGTTCGGAATACTTCAACGGGTCGTCCTTCAACGGCGATTACCGGGACCGGTTTCAGCCCTTACGTGCCCGCGCCAGCGAGAATAATTACCGTCGGATAATCTCTCTTTCCAAAGAGGCGCAGGTTCTTTCCGAAATCGTCAACTATAAAGGCAAGACCATTTCGCCGATGGTCGCCGTTTCCGAGAACGACCGTAAGGAACGGGTCGGCGTCATCTCTTTTTGCGGCAGCCCGGACGAACGTGTCTCGATCATCGCCAACCGCAGGCAGGCGCAGTTCCGGCGTCTCTTCGGCTGGCTGGGCCGGAAGGACCTTCCGGCTGCGGTTGTAAACCACCCCTACCTGGTTCCCACCTACCAGAAGGCCGGCGGCCGGATACTCTTGGGACTCTTCAACCTTTCCAGCGATGTGGTCCGGGACGCCGTTGTTCAACTGCCGGAACTGGAGAAAAAAAAGTTCCGCGGCGGCCTGCTGGACGGCAACGGCGTAATCAGGAAGTTCGAGCCGGTGCGGTCGAAGAAAGAAAAAGAACCTGTTTATTGTTTTCTCCACCGAATCCTTCCTTACCAAACAAAAATTTTTGTTTTTGAAGAGAGATAAATTTTTGCGGGGGAGGTGGAGATAAAGTTATAGTTAAGAAAAACAAGTTGTTCCGACTGTTCTTATAAAGGAGGGAGACATGAAAGTTAGGAAAACAGTTTTATCTTTGTTGGTAGTAGCAGGTCTTTTCTGTTTATTTGGCGGCGGCCTTAAGGCCGCGGAAAAGAAGGTGCTTTTTCAGGATGATTTCAACACGCTTAACCAGGATAACTGGGAGATTGGCAACCCGGAAAACTTCATCGTCAAAGACGGTGTTCTTTCCATTAAGCCCGGTTCCCAATACCGGATTACCTCCTATGACCTTTTTAAATACGGAGAAATGGAAATAAAGGTAAGGTTCCCCCTGGCATTCCGGGACGGCGCTTTTTACTATTTCGGATTCATGAGCCGTAAGCCCTGGGGCAAGAACTGCGTAATGGTTGTGACCGGAGATAAGACCGGCAACCTGAGTTTGTGGGTCGGCAAAGAAGGTGGCCCGGCCGGGGTCAACCAGCCGGCCGGTACCTTGGTCCAGAATACCTGGCACGTGCTTAAATTTGTTTGGACCCCTGACCGCGCGGAGTTCTTCCTGGACGGAAAGTCCTGCGGTTACACCGACAAGAAAGAGTGCATACCGGATACGGACCTGCCGATAATCCTTGATACCTTCTCGGATCCGCCGGGCGACACTGCATTCGATATAGATTACGTCAAGGTTTACGGAACGGAATAGGCCGGAGGTTTTATGAAGAGAAAACTTTTATTATTTTTGCTTACGGCGTTTTTATGTCTGGTTTTCGCCAACCGCGGCGGCGCTGCGGATACCGGTGGGAAGACTGAGTCCGGAAATATCTGGGAAGACCAGTTTAATACGTTTAATCCCGACAACTGGACAACCCAGTTCAGCGGCCTGCGCCTCTCGGAAGAAAAGGCGCCAAGCGGCATCCGGATCAACGACGGAGTGATGTTGTTGGGGGATGCCCTTGTGGGTCCGCGCCTTACTTCCAGACAAAAGTTTCTGTACGGAACTTTTGAGGCCAGGGTCAAGATTAATCCGGTCGGCGGCCAATACTTTGGATTTTTTTCGCGAACACCCTGGGGCGCCAACGGAATCAATTTTATGAGCGAACCCGGCGGCTGGCAGACGATGTTCGGCCGGGACGGCAAAGGCGGTTACGCCGGAATCTACCTGAAGCCGCCGAAAGACCAGTGGTACACGGTCAAGATAGTCTGGGAACCGAACCGGTTTGCAATCTACCTGAATGACGCGCTGGTGGGTGAGGTAACCGACCCGGCCAAGGTCCCCCAGTCCCCCACGCCCATCATCCTGGACATCGGCCAGCCCAATATCACGATGGAGTTTGACTGGATTAAGGTCACCGGCAGCACCTACGCCGGCGAAAAAGCCGGTCTTCCGCCGCCGGCTCCGCCGGTCGCCGCCGGAGAAACATTGACCCTGAAGTCCCGGGACTGGCAGGTGGTGGTTGACCCGGCCTCCGGCATCGTCCGAGAAGTGGATAACCTCAAGCCCGTGTCCCAGACCTGGACCCCGGATAATACCCGGGGTGTCGACCTTTATGTAAGAGACTTCCCGGATGGAGACCCGGTCCGGTTTGTCAGGAAACTCGCCGACCAGACCCCGAATTCCCAGGGTGATGCCTTTGTTTGTCTCCTCCTGCCGGAAAAAGAGCCATATCAGAGCAGGATCCAGGCCGGATTTGTCCTGAAGACGGAAGGGAACCGGCTCTTTGTTTCCGCCCGCCTGACCGCGCTCTCCGACATCAACCAGCCGGTGGAAGTCGGTTTGGGCCTGCCCTTCCAGCCGGATGCGTGGCAGCGCCAGTTATTCCCGCGCAATCCCTGGCTCCTGCTCCACCCCAGTCAGGAGAACCAGGTGCGCCTGCCTTTCATCGCCGACCCGGGTGATGCCACGGTGGCCAGCGCCACCGGCAACTGGACTGTCTCT
>CAZBFL010000105.1:0-1785 GCA_964491175.1 uncultured bacterium | reverse complement strand
GATGGATTTAGGCAAACGGCTGGTCCTTTCTCCCAATAACTTCGGCTGCGTCCCGGCCGTTACCCTGGCGCCTAAATCCTGGCCCAAGGGCAAGACCGTCGAACTGGCTTTTTCCGTCTACAACTTCCCCAAATCCGAGAAAGACTTCCCCGGTATCCTGCGCTGGTACCTTTCCAACTGCACCAGCAGCGATCCCCTGACCAAAGACTTGTTCCCGGTCAAGGATTGGACCCCGCGCGTCCTGCCTGCCGGCGGCGGCGTGGGCATGCCGGACTTGCGCAACACCCGGATGAACCCGAAAACCAACCCTGACGATTTTGACTGGCTGTGCGAAAGAATGTTGAAGTTCAGTATTCCCAACCTCTGGATTACACTCCAGATAGCCATTGACGGTTCCCAGCCGATATCCGGCAGTTGGTATAGCAACGTTGGCCTGCCGATTTCCGCGGAGCCGCTGAAGGCCGAGGTGGAACGCATCAAGAAACTCGGCTTGAAACCTTGTTCCTACACCAACCAGTTCATCGTGCCGGAACTGCTGAAAGAAGGCAAAGACTGGGTTAACTATGACATCAAGGGCAACATGGTTACCTGGGCCACTTTTGCGGCGGACAATCCGGTGGGCAACGACTGGTTCACCAAGGAACTGGCGGATAAGGTAGGCGCCAAAGTAATCACCTGGGCCTACGGCGATTACGGCATCGACGCCTTCCGGAACTGGTACGTCAAGCAGGTGGAAGGCGCCCTGGACTATTACCTGCCTTCCGGCCTGTCCTGGGACTACGGCTGGTCCGGCATGGGGCCCGACAGCGCGTACAGCCACGGCAACCCGCAGACCACCATGGCCCACGGGACTCTGCGCGCCCAGGCGGACATCGCCGCGTATATGCGCAAAAACCACCCGGAGATGGAGATACTGGCCAACGGCGCCGGCGGCGAACCCACTCAACTATTAGCCAACTGCCTGCTCTTGGAAAATTCCAACGTGATGTCTGATATTGACTTCCTGGCAGGTAAGGCCGGAGGCTCCGCGATGTCCAGCATGGACTATTTCAGCGACCACGACCGCAACCGCTGGACCCGCCAGATGATGCTGGATTTGGCGCGCGGCTGCAGTTTCGGCGCGCCTGCCTGGGTGATTATCACTTCCCCGGAAGCCAACTACATCGCCACCTGGACCAGGTTCCTGGATTTCTCCGGCCGGACCACCGCCTTGCCGGCCATCCCGGACGAGGATGCGGTTATCGGCACCCCCGGAGAAAATAACATCGTGGGCACCGTCTGGTCCGACGGAAAGAAGTTAATGGCAGCCGCTTTCGACAGGCGGACCGAGGGAGGTGTTGAGAATATAGCCGTTTCTCTGGCGATGCCAAATAACTTTTCATTGGAAAAAAGAGAATGGCGGATAACCCGGTTAAACCGGCTTAATGTTGAAGCCCCGGTTTCCCAGGTTCCGGAAGAAAACTGGAAGGTTACGGGTTATCAATCAGGACGGATTCTGCTCTCCGGTCCGCTGGGGCCGGGAGAGATGGTTTTGTTGGAAAATACCAAATAATCAGGAGGAGACGAAAATGGTGGGATTGAACAGTACGAAGATGCGGTTGATGGAGAATATGACAGTTAAGGATATGCGGGAGGCATTGAAGAAGACCAGGACGGTCCTGGTGCCCCTGGGTGTGGTGGAACAGCATGGTTATCACCTGCCTTTAAGCACCGATATCCACAATGCTTATGAGATATCCAAGCGGGTGTCCGAAAAGACCGGCGCGGTGGTGGCGCCGCCTATGA
>CAZBFL010000104.1:4004-4673 GCA_964491175.1 uncultured bacterium | reverse complement strand
TGGTGGGCTTGGCGACGGCGGCCAGGCCGAAACCTAGGCCGGCCAGCAGCCAGCGGTCCTTCCGTTCCGGGCTTTCCAGCGTCCAGTAAACCAGAAAGAGGCAGAGAACGTTGGTGAAGAGGATGAAACTGTCGCTCAGGAGCGTGGCCGAGTAATAGATAAAGGGTCGGTAAAGAGCATAAAAAACGCAGGCGATTAAGCCGACCCAATCAGTCCAGAGCCGTTTTCCGATAAGAAAAATAAGAAATGCAGCCAACAGGTCAAGCAGGACTTGGACGATGCCTGCGGCCAGATAATTGTGGATACCGAAGATACTGTAGACTGCGGCCAAAAAATAGGCGTAGCCGGGCGGCTGGTAGAAAGGACTTCCGTCGACAAACCAAGGGTGGCTAACAATATTTGCACCGTTTTCGTCCCAGGTTTGCTGGTCAAGACCGGAAAGCAATTGGGCGTTAAAGAACGGGGTCTGGCGGAATTCAAAGAGGTATGAAAGACGGAGAAAGAGACCGAGGAGGAGAATAATTAAAAGGATGAGATTGCCACGGCACAAGACGCCTCGCAATGACAGCGAAATGGGATTGCCGCGCAGACTGCGCTCGCAATGACCGGCGGAATCGAAATTGCCGCGGCTGTGTGCCGGCGTGCAGGCGCGCACGAACTGCTGTCTCT
>CAZBFL010000104.1:0-3994 GCA_964491175.1 uncultured bacterium | reverse complement strand
GTGCTCGCAATGACAGGCGGGACGCCTGTCCTACCATCTCGGAGCGGGACGCCTGTCCCACCGTACCCGAACGAAGTTTCCCGCTCATCTTTTCCCGGCCACAATCAGCATTTGCTTTCCGAAAAGGCGCCGGCATAACGGACACTTCAGATAGAAACGGAACAGTCGGGGTGATTGGGGCAGGCGCGATTTCGTGGTGTATGGAAGAAAACGGGGTACTACTTTTTTAATTTTAAAGCCGGAAGCGGCGAGGGCTTCGCCAAGGCCGCGGGGAGTAAGCGGTATGATATGGTCAAAGAAATCCCAGAACTCCCAGCGTACGCCGGCGATATTGGGCGAGATAATAACGAATGAACCTCCGGGCTTGAGTATGCGCCGGACTTCCTGCAGCGTCTTAAGGAGCGTTTCCCGGTCGGCCAGGTGCTCCAGGAAATTACTGGCGAACACCAGGTCCACGGAACCGTCCGCAACGCCTGTGATTTCCGTGCTCGGGCAGACCAACGTCTCTACCCCCGTCGCGGCGCACTCCCTGACCCGGGGGTTGATATCCACCGCGTACTTTTTTCCGCAAATGACGTTGTTGATGAATTCGCAGCAGCCGGCGCCCAGGTCTAAAACCGCAAAATCTTTCTTTACGAATTGCTGGAGGTAGTATTTTACTAAAACCTGCCACATCTTTGCTTTTTTTTCTTCATCGGGCTCCGTAAAACGAACCCGATAAATCTCCCCCGTATCCATTATTTACTCCCGGAAGGAAGCGATGACTTTTTTGAGGGCTTCATCAAGGTTAACCTTGGGAGAATAACCAACCGCTTCTTTGATGCGGGAAAGGTCCGGCAGTCTGCGCCGCATATCCTCAAAACCGTCCCGGTAGGCCTCTTCCGGCGGCAGGTGAACGATGCGGGAGCCGCTCCGGCATAACGCCTTTACCTTCGTTGCCAGTTCCTGAATCGTAACCTCTTCCCTGGCGCCGATATTGAAGACGCCGCCGGCGGCCTTTTCCTTTCGCGAAAGAAGATAAAGCGCCTCCACCGCGTCGGAAACGTAGGTAAAAGAACGGGTCTGCCGGCCGTCGCCGTAAACGGTAATATCCTTGCCGGCCAGCGCCTGCCCGATAAACCTGGGCACAACCATCCCGTAGCGGCCGGTCTGCCGCGGTCCGATGGTGTTAAAGAGGCGGCCGATTACCACCGGGACATTTTTTTCCGAAAAGTAAGCCAGCGCCAGAAACTCATCCAGCGCCTTGCTGCAGGCGTAGCCCCAGCGCCGGATAGTCGTGGGTCCCAGCACCAGGTCGTTCTCTTCCGAAAAAGGGATGTTTTCGTTTTTGCCGTAAACTTCGCTGGTTGACGTGAGGATAACCCGCTGTCCGGATGGGACGGCCGCTTCCAGCACGTTAAGCGTGCCCTCCACGTTGGTCTTTAGAGATTGCAGCGGATTTTCAATAATATTTTTTACGCCGACCGCAGCCGCCAGGTGACAGACAGTATCGGCCTCGGAAATAAGGTTCTCCACGACGGAACGGTTGAGGACGGTGTCGACCACCAGTTGAAAATTGGGGTTGGCCTGGATTGACTTGACGTTTTCCCTGCGGCCGGTGCTCAAATCGTCAAGCGCGGTCACCCGGTGCCCGTGCGCCAGAAGGTACTCGCACAGGTGGCTTCCGATAAACCCGGCTCCGCCGGTAACTAAGTATTTCATAAGTGTGGATTCCCGCTTGATACATGCGGGAATGACAAAAGTTATGTGCCGAGGCGCCAGGAAGAAAGGTAATCTTCCTGTTCGGCCGTCAGGGTATCGATTTCAATTCCGGAAGCAGCCAGTTTCAAACGGGCGACTTCCCGATCAATCTCCTCGGGAACCGGGTAAAGAATTGGTTTAAGGTTCTTGCTTTTCACGGTCAGATATTCCGCCGAGAGGGCTTGATTGGCAAAACTCATATCCATCACCGCCGAAGGATGCCCTTCGGCGGCCGCCAGATTAAGCAGCCTGCCCTGAGCCAGCAGATAGATGCAGCGGCCGTCATTCAATCGAAACTCTTCGAGATTTTCCCGTATCGCGCGCCGGCTTTTACTCATCCCCTCTAAAGCCGGAATATCAATTTCCACGTCGAAATGTCCGCTGTTTCCCAAAACTGCCCCGTCTTTCATCAACCGAAAATGTTCTTCCCGGAAAATAGTCCGATTGCCGGTGGCGGTAAGAAAAATATCGCCGATTTTTGCAGCCTCCACCGACTTCATAACCTGAAAACCGTCCATGGAAGCTTCCAGGGCTCGTAACGGGTTTACTTCGGTTATAATTACAATTGAACCCATGCCTCTGGCGCGCGACGCAATCCCCCGGCTGCACCATCCGTAACCGGCCACCACTACTTTTTTTCCGGCCAGGAGAACGTTGGTCGCCCGAAGCAAACCGTCGATGGTTGACTGCCCGGTCCCGTAGCGATTGTCAAAAAGGTGCTTGGTCAGCGCCTCGTTAACCGCAATGATGGGGAAACGAATTTTACCCTCTTTTTCCAGGTTGCGGAAGCGGATTACCCCGGTGGTGGTCTCTTCCGTTCCGCCCAGGACGGTCCGGCAGAAAGATTCGTCTTTCTGGTGCGCCGCGCTGATAAGATCGGCGCCGTCGTCCATCAGTATTTCCGGTTTAGCCGCCAGGACCGAAGTGAGATGACGGTAATAATCTTCCCTTTCTTCTCCGCGAAAAGCGAAAACGGCGACGCCGTATTCCTTGGCCAGCGCTGCGGCAACGCTATCATTAGTACTTAAAGGGTTGGAAGCGCACAGGTAAACCCGGGCGCCGCCGGCCTGCAGCGTAATCGCCAGGTTGGCGGTTTCGGCGGTAACGTGCAGACAGGCGCCGATGCGACGGCCGGCCAGCGGTTTTGTTTTTGCAAAACGCGCGCGAATGGAAAAGAGCACCGGCATCTCCCGGCCGGACCATTCGATGCGGCGGACGCCTTCCGACGACAATTTCAGGTTCTTGACTTCAAAATCAGGCATATTTTCTCCTTAAAACGACGGCGGAATAATTCAAATTCATTTTAACACACAAAAAAAAACTTGACAAATGTTTTAATATATGTTTTACTATGTACCCAGGAAGTGAAATTTGAAAAGGAGGTGATACCGGTGGCCAAGAAAGCAAAAAAAGCAGCCAAGAAAACAGCTAAGAAGAAAAAAAGGTAAAAATATTGGAAAAGCGTTTAAGGCGAAAAAACCAATAAAAAATACAACAAGCAAATCCCAATAAGGGAGGTGATTTAAAAGTGGCAAAAAAAGCAGCCAAGAAGAAAGTCGTCAAAAAAGCTAAGAAAGCGAAGAAGGGTTGTTGCAAATAGTTAAGCAGTGGTCCAAGAGAAAACGGGAGATATCCTCCTTGGAATGGTTTGACAAATCAGTAACTTTCCCTTTGCGCGAGATAAACAAGGAGACGTGTCTCCCTTTTTCTTTTCCGAAAAAATCCGGGTCGTTTACCAGAATATAATCCAACCGTTTCTCCCTCATCTTCTTTTTGCCCGCCTCAATCAAATTCCTGGTTTCCAGCGCAAAACCGATTAAGACCTGGTCCGGCCTCTTATTCTTTCCGCAAGCGGAAAGGATGTCCGGATTGGAAAAGAGAGTCAGCCTGATTCCTGACTTGTGTTTAATCTTGTTGCGTCGGAAACGGGGCCGCCAGTCACTCACCGCCGCCGTCATAAAAAGACAATCCGCTTCGGGGAAAAATTGCCGGACCTTCTCCTCCATCTGCCGGGCGCTCTCCACCGGAACAAAGACCACCCCGGCCGGCGGTTCCAGGCGGGTCGGACCGCTGACCAGGATAATGTCGTGACCGCGTTTTTTGCCTTCGGCCGCCAGGAGGTAGCCCAGGCGTCCGGTGGCCGGATTGCTGATAAACCTGACCGGGTCAAGCCATTCCCGGGTGGGACCGGCGGTTATTAAAATTTTCATGTACATGACAGGCGAGACGCCTGTCCTACCGAAGGACTCGCAAT
>CAZBFL010000103.1:0-4690 GCA_964491175.1 uncultured bacterium | reverse complement strand
TGGCAGTGCTCCCATCGAGTCCTGCTGCTTATGCAGGGATGCTTAAAAGTAGGCCGCGCAGGACTCGAACCTGCCACACCCGCCTTAAAAGGGCGGTGCTCTACCTGATGAGCTAGCGGCCCAACAATTAGATTCTTCGGCCTTTATGCCTCAGAATGACAACGTTTATTTTTCAAGGGTCTGCTCGCGGCCGGGGCCGAAAGAGACCATCGTAATCGGCGTTTTACTTAATTCTTCAATCCGGTCCAGGTACTTTTTGGTTGCATCCGGGAACTCGGACCATTTTCGTACCTTGGAGATATCTTTTTGCCAACCCGGCAGTTCCTCGTAGACCGGCCGGGCTTCTGTAAGCGCCCGGTAACCTTGAGGAAAATCAGCGCTGCTTTCTTTGCCTGCCTGGTAGGCGGTTGCCACCTTGATTACCGGCAAAGTATCCAGCACGTCCAGTTTGGTGATAAAGAGGGCGTTCAGGCCGCTGACCATAGACGCATACCGTACCAGGACCGAGTCAAACCAGCCGCATCGGCGCGGCCGGCCGGTGGTGGCTCCGTATTCGCTGCCTAAGTCCCGTAAACTTTCGCCGACGCTTCCGTTCAGTTCGGTCGGGAACGGTCCTTCGCCCACCCGGGTCGTGTAGGCCTTGGCCACGCCGATTACCCGGTCCATCCTGGTCGGTCCGATGCCCAGGCCGGTGCAGGCGCCGCCGGCAGTTGAGTTGCTGGCGGTTACGTACGGGTACGTGCCGAAATCTATGTCCAGGAAAGTACCCTGCGCTCCTTCGCAAAGGATATTTTTTCCTTTGACGATAGCTTCGTTCAGGTACTTCGCGGTGTCAATTACCATCGGTCTGAGCTGTTCCCGCAGGGGCGCGTATTCCTCGATAATCTTCTCCGGCTGAAATATCTCCTTTCCGTAATATTCTTTGAAGAGATAGTTCTTCATCTGGAGGTTGATGGCCAGTTTTTCCCGGAACGTATCCGCATCCAGGAAGTCGCCCATCCGGATGCCGATGCGCGAAGTTTTGTCGGTGTAGGTGGTGCCGATTCCCCGGCCGGTGGTGCCTAATTTTCCCTTTCCCCGGTACTGGTCTTCAACCTGGTCCAGCATCTTATGGCTGGATAAGGTCAGGTGGCTGTTGGCGCTTATCCAGAGACGGCCGGTCACGGGAATATTTTCTTTTTGTAAAAGGTCAATTTCAGCCATCAGCGAAATCGGGTCGATGACCACGCCGTTGCCCAGGACACATTCCGCCTGCCGGTGCAGGATTCCGGAAGGTATCAGGTGGAAGATATAGCGCTTGCCGTTGACGACCACGGTGTGGCCGGCGTTGGCGCCTCCCTGGTACCGAGCGACCACCTGGTGGTTTTCGGCGAGGTAGTCAATGACCTTGCCCTTGCCTTCGTCGCCCCACTGGGTGCCGATTACGATGGTGACCATTTTAACATGTCATTGCGAGGCGTTGTTTACCGCGGCAATCCCAACCTTGAATGACGAGATTGCTTCGCTAAGAATCGCTCGCAATGACACCTATTTAAGTTTATTCTTAATTGCTTCGCCCATCTCCCGGGTGCCTACCACGCCTTCGGTCTTACCGGGTTTCAGGTCGTAGGTTACCGCTTTGCCTTCCCGGATGACTTCCGCAATCGCTTTGTCCAGTCTTTCCGCGGCTTCCTCTTCACCCAGGTAGTCAAGCATCAGGCCGGCCGCCAGGAGCAGGGCGGTCGGGTTGACCTTGTTCTGTCCTTTATACTTGGGCGCGCTGCCGTGGACCGCTTCAAAGAGCGCCACGTCTTCGCCGATATTGGCGCCGGCTGCCACGCCCAGGCCGCCGACCAGTCCCGCGCAGAGGTCGGAGAGGATGTCCCCGTAGAGGTTGGGCAGGACCATCACGTCGTAAAGTTCCGGTTTCTGGACCAACTGCATGCACATATTATCAACGATGCGGTCTTCAAAGGCGATAGACGGAAATTCCGGCGCCACCCTGCGGCAGCATTCCAGGAAAAGACCGTCGGAATATTTCAGGATATTGGCTTTGTGGACCGCGGTCACCTTTTTGCGTCCGTTTTTAACCGCGTATGCAAAGGCAAAACGGGCAATTCGTTCGGAAGCGGTGACCGAGATGGGCTTCAGGCTGATGCCGGAATCCGGAAGTATCTTCCGCTTCTTTGTTGCTTCCACAAAT
The DNA here is from genome assembly GCA_964491175.1 of uncultured bacterium. Lineage (GTDB taxonomy): Bacteria > Ratteibacteria > UBA8468 > MWAK01 > MWAK01 > JAHJUB01. The sequence goes on along the minus strand of CAZBFL010000103.1, from coordinate 2,508 downwards.
TTAATCAGTTCAACGGTCTCTTCCTTGTCTTTCTGGAATTCTATCCCGGAATAAAGGTCTTCGGTATTTTCCCGCACGATAACCAGGTCAATCTTCGGGTAACGGCTGGGAGCGCCGGCGTATAGTTTTATCGGCCGCAGGTTCGCGTAGAGTTTAAAGTGCTGCCGCAAGGCGACGTTAATGCTGCGGTATCCTCCGCCGACCGGCGTGGTGATTGGTCCTTTAAGGCAAATCTTGTTCCGGCTGATGGAAGAGAGGAGTTCTTCCGGCATCGGCGAACCGTATTTCGCCATCGCCTCTTCGCCAGCCGGCATCTCTTCCCACTCAATCGGGACTCCCAGGAGGTCAACGATTTCCCGGGTGACCCGGGTAATTTCCGGTCCGATGCCGTCGCCCGGCACCAGGGTTATTTTGTGCATTTTGCGCATTTCTCGCTTGCCGGAGCGGCCGCGGCCGGCGCCGGCGCTTTGTCTTCCTTTTCCCGTTTCTTGTAAGATTCGCTCCGGTACTCGGTGGTGTAAAAGCCGGCCCCTTTATAGATGACGCCGGCGCCGGTTCCCACCAGCCGGCGCACCTTCCCTTTGCATTTCGGGCAATGTTTCAAGTGTTCTTCGGTCATCTTCTGGAAGACCTCAAACCGGTTGGTGCACGTACAGCATTCGTATTCGTAAGTCGGCATAGAAATTTCTCCTTAAACCTGAATATTTTAGCCGAAAAGGGCAAAAACGTCAAGGCTGGAGGCGTCAGGCGGAAAGATGTTTAGACAGCGTTTCCAGAACCCGGTCCGGCGGAAACAGTTCGCCTTTGGGCTCGGACCGTTTTTTCAATTCTACCTTTCCCTCTTTTAAATTTTTGCCGATAGTCACCCGGAAAGGGATTCCGATCAAGTCTGCGTCCTTGAACTTTTCACCGGCCTGTCTGGTCCGGTCATCCATTAAAACCGTAATTCCTTTTTCCTGCGCCGAGGCGTAGAGCCGGTCTGCGGCTTCCTTAACCGCCGGGTCCTCGTAATTGATCGGCAGGATGAGCAGGTGAAAAGGCGCGACCGAAAGGGGCCAGATGATTCCGGATTGATCGCAGTTGTTTTCGATGACGGCGGAGACCAGTCGGGAGACGCCGATGCCGTAACAGCCCATGACGTAAGGCCGCTGCCGGCCGGTTTTATCCAGAAAGAGCCCTTTCATCTTTTCGCTGTAGGGTGTGCCGAGTTTAAAGATGTGGCCGATTTCCAATTCCGGGCACGCTCCTTCCGCGACGAACTCTTCGGAGAACTTTCCGCCCATGGCGCCGCTGTCTGCGCCGGTCACTTTATATTTGATGCCCAGTCGTTTAAAGATGAGGTGGTAGGCGGCCAGCATCTTTTGGTAACTGAGTTCAAGGCCTTCTTCATCAACGTCAAAACTGTAGGCGTCTTTCATCAGGAATTCCCGGGAACGGACCAGGCCGAAACGCGGTCTCATCTCGTCCCGGAACTTGGTTTGAATCTGGTAAAGGGTCAGGGGCAACTGCTTGTATGAATTTACTTCCCGCCGGACAACCTCCATTATTACCTCTTCGTGGGTGGGGCCCAGAAGCAGTTCCCGGTCGTGCCGGTCCTTAAACATAAAAGAGACGATATCTTTGCCCAGGAGTTTGTAGCGGTCGGATTCTTTCCAGAGGTTGGTCGGCTGAAGAGCCGGCATCAGGAGTTCCACGGCCCCGGCCGCGTTCATCTCTTCCCGGATAACCCGTTCAATGTTGCGCAGGGCCGCCAGGCCGAAAGGAAGGTAGGTGTAGATGCCGCTGCTTAACTGCCGCACCATCCCGGCCTGCAGGATAAGGCGCAGGGAGGGCGTATCGTCGCCTTCAATCGAGGCCTCTTTTAAAGTCGGTAGGAAGTACTGGCTCCAGCGCATAGAAAACTCCTTTAGCAATCGCTGCAATAAATGTAGTGCGAGGCTTTAGCCTCGCTGTTTTGATTGGCGACCCTAAAGGGTCGCGCTACGTTATATGCGCTTCTATATCCAGGAACGTTCGCGCATTGCCGCCACCAGTTCCGAGACGGACAGAATATAAGCGGCGTTTCGGAAATCGGCTTTGCGTTCCCTGGTCAGGCGCAGCACTTCGTTGAAAGCCGGTTCCACCTTGGAATCGATAAACTGGTAAACCTCCTGCGCGGAGGTCTGGTTTCCGCTTTTGGCGTTGCGCCACTCTACGTAAGAGGCCACCACGCCTCCGCTGTTGGCCAGGATATCGGGTATGACCGCAATTCCTTTTTTCTTGAAGATTTCATCGGCTTCCGGCGTGGTCGGCCCGTTGGCGGCTTCAATGACCAGTTTGGCGGAGATTTTGGCGGCGTTCTCTTTGGTTAAAACGTCTTCCACGGCCGCCGGAATCAGGATATCGGCCGGCAGTTCCAGGAGCGCTTCGTTATCTATCTTATTAAGGTTATCGCCTTCGTATTCTGAAATAAGTCTGCCCTGCCGGATGAAGTCCAGGACTTGGGGAATCGGCAACCCTTTCGGGGAA
>CAZBFL010000102.1:0-4741 GCA_964491175.1 uncultured bacterium | reverse complement strand
CCGCGGGTACTGCGTAGGTTCCCTCAGCCACTTCCACTGCGGCCCGGACCTTGCGGATGGAGCGGATCTTCCCGTTCCCGGAATCGGCCAGGTAGATGACCGAGTCGGGGCCCAGCACGACGTCCGCAGGTTTGGAGAATTGGGCGGCAAGCGGGCTGTCTCCGTCCCCCTTGCTCCCCGACTCGCCGGTCCCGGCCAGGGTCGTCCGGTCTTTTCGGGTCGACGTTCAGGACGCGGTAATATAAGACCGCGAGGATCTCAACCATGGATAAGGCCGCCGGGATATGGCCGCCTCCGCCGTTACAGATGGCCTTAAAAATGTTTTTTCGCAGTTGAGCCGCTTTCTTGGTCAATGTATCCATATCCAGCCCTTAAATAAAATTCACATGGTCCGGCGGATGCGCCAGCTCCCACAAATAACGGTTGGCTTCGTCCATCCGGCAATTAAACCGGCACCGGGCCGGGTCCATGCATGCCTCCACCCAGCGAAGCGACTCCATCCGCTTTTCCCCTGTCCAGATCGCCTCAAAAGTCTGCTCGTACAGGTTCCCGTACAGGAACCTGTCATGGCCGATGAACGTGCTGCACCCCCAGACATTGCCCTGCGCATCAATGTGCGCCCAGAACGGAAGCGCCAGGCACCGTTTGTAGCTCTTCTGCGCCTCATCCCACTTCTTCATCGCGTTGAGGCGGAAGATCACCTGAAAATCCCCGGTGTTCTCTTTTTCCAGCTCATCCTTCAGCCCGAGATAATCGGCGTATCTGATGGCATTGTATTTTTCGCCTCTGCTTTCCGGATGCCGGGAATAGGGTTTTACGACCAGATAATCGACGCCGATATCCTTGCCGAGCCTGGCCAGGGCCGCCGCCTCATGCGCGTTCTCCGGCAGGAGCAGGATCTGCATGCCCAGCGCGCACGCGTATTGATGCTCCCGGCGGATGCGGACCGCATCCCGGAGGTTCTCCGCCATCCGGTCAAAATCTTTCGCAGGAGCCCGGTGAATCGCCGCATATGTTTCCGGCGTACCGGCGTTAACGCTCACCTTGATCCACTTTGTTTTGGGCAGCACCCGTTCGGAAATTTCTTTCGTCATCAACGTGCCGTTGGTGGTGAACGAAACGTCAATCCCGCTCTCCACAGAACGGTCCGCCAGCGCCAGGATATCCTTGTGCAGGAACGGTTCGCCCTCGCCGGAGAACATGATGCTTTTTGCCCCCAGCCGGCCCATCTCCTTCAGGCGTTCCAGCATCACCTCCGTCTTCCAGTAATGCGGTTTGTATTCCAAAAAGTCATACGCGCAAAACGTGCAGCGATGGTTGCAAACGCCCGACGGACCGGCTTCGATATATAGCGGATAGATCACTTTCCCCGCCTTCCATTCCGCGAGGCGCTCAACGTGGTACATCATTTTGTGGCTGTCTATTTTGTATCTGTCCATAGTGTTCTCTTACGCCAGAAGCCGCTTGATCTGCCCGAGTACCTCCTCTGGCTTTACCCTCGTCGTGCAACCGTCCTTGAAATGAGGGCAGATATCTTTCCGGCACGGAAAAAATTCACAGTCAAGATCCTTAGGATAGCACGCCACGCCCCGGCCGTACAAAAAGTTCTCATGGTAGGGCGTTGGCCCAAAGATCGCCACAAACGGCTTCTTCAAAGCGATCGCGATATGCATGCCGAACGAATCATTGGTCACGATCATCCGGCAGGAGTTGATCCACTCAAAATACGCCTCAACATCTTCCTTCCCCTGCTGCCAGGAAACCTTATATTTCTTGCCGATGGCCTTTTTCAGCCTCTTCCAATAGGGCATCGGCCATCCCTTAAGCGGCCATTTGTTGCCGACAAGATAATTGAACCCGATATCGGCCTTGACCTTTCCTTTGGGCTTATATCCGAGCACATACTCTTCGTCCTTCCACTGCGCCCCGACCATCTCAAAAAGCCCTTCCTGCCAGCAGATTTTCCGGTTGCGTTTATGTTCGAGATTACGGCACAATGCCAGGACGACGTGCGAACCGTCATACGACTCGGCATCGCCGGTGTTGGCGTCGAACCGGAACCCGTAACGGCGCCACGCCTTGACCGAATCCGTCAAAGCGCACAGGCCCGGGACTTTTTCCAGATTGATGACCGTATCGAAACGTTCCGCCTGTAATTGCAGCGCCGAATCCAGATTGTAGATCAAAATCCGTTTGATGTACGGATTCCCCCTCAGGACCGGCAGGGCTTTCTCATCGACGAGCCAGGTCACGTCGTCATTCCTGTACAGGTTGAGCAGGACGGTCGACCGCAGCACATCGCCATAGCTCGTCACATTGCTGACCTGAGCGTCAAGCGTTTCGGAATATCCGACTTTAATGATAAGCACTTTGTCCGCTTTCTTCTTCATTTGCCTTCTCCTTATTGACAACCATACCCCTGGCTTCCGGCAGAAAAACGGATGTCCACCGATGTGTAGCCAAATTGCTGGTAATGGTTGTTCTTGATCTTCACATCACATTCGCTGCAGAGCCCGAAATTCGGGCAGGGTATATGTTCTTTGGGAAATTCGAAAGATTCGTCCAATATGTTCCCCAGCGCCCGGTCCCTGCGCTTGAAATAAAGATCCGAATGGCAACGGTAGATCGCGCCATCGGGGCCGACCGGCATCACCGTATTACGGCACCGGACCGTGATGCCCTGACGCTTGCCGGCGGCGGCTTTAGGGTATTTCAAGTTCCCGTACATCTTCCCCTCATAAAGCCCCAGGAAGTCCTTAAGCCTGAATTCCACTCCTTTGGCTTTCGCGTAAGCTTTCATATCCGCAACTTCCTGTTCCGAGATCGACGGGTGCGATAAATAGTAAAGGCCGATGCTGAGGATGTCATTCAGCTCACTGATGCGGCCGACCAGCTCTTTAAAATCATTCTGCCCCTTGTGATAGCTCACCCGGATCGTCGGATACGGCGCCGGCCGCTTGTTCCAGTCAAGCGTATTCAGTTTCAGAAAATGTTCCCGAGTCAGAAACGGCGGCAGGGCCGTCATGATATCAACTTTATGCGTCACGTTCTCCAGGACCTCCCAGATGCCTTTATACAAAAAAGGCTCGCCGCCTTGAAGCGACACCGGCACATCTTCAGGAAGGGCCAAACGATTCAGGCCACGGATCCAGTCCTGCGGGGATAAAGGCGCCGCCCCGCCCTTGCCAAGGAACTCCGCCCCGTGATGGTTGGTAATGCAGTAAGGGCACTTGAGAAAACACTTGTCCGTCAGATAAATGCCGACGTAATCGTAATCATGAGGAACAATAATCTTCTTCATCTTCCCGTCTTAATTACCCTCCCCCTTTGGGTTTCGTCAATGGGTTTAGGTGTGTTCTTTGAAAACCAGGGACAGCTGCCATATTTTATTTCCGGGGAATTAAGGCTCAGAATCACGTTATTCTACCAGATTAAAGATTAATTTTCTCCACATTTCTGTAGCTGACTATATCAAACGCTCCGCGGTGTTGATTCTCATTACCGCCGTATATTAATGCCGGCTTGACAGCATTTTTCTTATTAGTCTTTTGATAATACCGCAAACCTTTAAAATAATCTTCGCTTATTGTGCTTCCGAGCTTTATCTCAACCGGCTTTACAGAGGCGCCATTTTCAAGGAGAACATCAACCTCGTTTCCGATATTGTCGCGAAAGAAATAAATATTACTGTTTTTGCCTTGGTTTGTCCGCGCCTTCAGAAGTTCGGCAACGACAAAATTCTCGAAAAGAGCGCCTTTTAACGGATGATTAGCTATGTGTTTGGCGTTTTGCATACCCAAGAGATACGCGGCAAGGCCGCAATCGGTAAAGTATAGTTTCGGGGCTTTAATGAGCCGCTTTCCGAAATTTGCGTGATGCGGATGAACGAAGAATATGACATAACTTGCCTCGAGCACGCCTAGCCAGCTTTTGGCGGTATTATGATTGATACCGCAATCATTAGCTAGATTTGACAAATTTATAATTTGAGCTACCCTGCCAGCGCACAGTTTGAGGAATTTCGCGAATTTTGAGAGATCCTTAACATTGATTAGCGTGCGGATATCGCGTTCCAGATATGTGCTAACATAAAAAGAAAGCGCTTCGGTAGGATTAAGTTTTTTATCGTAGATACGCGGATAGAAACCCGTAAAGAGAATTTTGTCTATGGAGGCTGCCTTATTAGAGTAAATCTCACTATATGAAAACGGTAAAAGAACGGCCAGGGCAGTCCTGCCGGCAAGGCTCTGACTAATCGTATCCAAGAGATGGAAATTTTGGCTTCCTGTTAGTATAAAAAGCCCCGGCTTATCTTCTGTGTCCGCTATTTCCTGAATATACGATACCAGTTCCGGGACACGCTGTATTTCATCAATAACAGCCCCTTCCTTAAGACATCCGTTTAGAAAAGACCTCGGATCGGTTCTCGCATAATCGCGTATATCGATATTTTCCAGTGAAAAGTATTTCTTTTTTGGAAATAACGCTTTGCATAAAGTCGTTTTCCCGGACTGACGAGGTCCCGTAAGAGTAACGACTGGATACTGCCGTGAATAGTGAAGGATTTTTTTTGAAATAGTTCGTTCTATCATGCTAAAAGTATATATTACAATTTACACTTTGTCAATGCAATTATCAATATGTAAATACTCATCTACCGATGCTCCTCGAATCATGGGAAAACCAGGGACAGTGTAGATTCAAGTTTCCAACGCAACACTTAACAGTTTATTAAAGACTT
>CAZBFL010000101.1:0-4833 GCA_964491175.1 uncultured bacterium | reverse complement strand
TACGCCAAGGACTTCAACAACTACGACCTGGATTTCTTCCGTTTCTACTTCCCGGAGGTTAAACTGGCCGAATGGGGCCAAACGGCAGACACCTTTCCGGTGGACAGCAAAAGATGTTTCTTTAACGGCAGCGGCAACGCCCGGGGCGATTTAGTCGGCAACCAAACCGATTACCTGGCCAAAACCGGACAGGTCTTGCGGGAGAACGGCAACGCCATCGCCAGCCTCTCCCCGGCGCCTTTCGTGGAGACGAAAAAAGATTATCTCTACGCCAACAAGTTCCCGACAACCGAAAAGACGGTCTACACCCTTTACAACAAGAACGACTCGGCCCTGGAAGGCGACTTAATTGCGGTGGAACAGAAAGACGGCTGCCACTACGTGGAGTGTATGTATGACGAGGAGATAAACGCCAAACCTAACGGCCCGCAGGCCGTTCTTTCGTTCAAGATGCTTCCTTTGGACGTTGTCTGCATCAGCCAGCTGCCCAGGGTCCTGGAGGTAAACGAAACCAACGGCCTGTTCACGGTGAAGGTGCGGGGCAACTACCGCAAGCCGGAACTCTTCTATTTCTGGGACAACGATGCACCCAACCTGGGGACCCCGGTTACCCTCAAGGACAATGCAGGCGAGTTCAAGATAGACGAAAGGATTAAGAAGGGCAAACTCATCGTCAAACTCTTTGACGGCGAAATCCTGGTTGACGAAGTAATCAGGAATTACTGATACCGGCCATATTCTGCTGCGGCGTCAAACATAGCGCAGATATTTTTCGGGGGGACATCCCTCTGGATGTTGTGGACCGGCGCGAGGACATATCCGCCGGCCTGGCCGAGTTCCCGGATGCGTTTCTTTACCTCTTTCCTGACATCCTCAACGGAACCGCTGCTTAAGACGCGCTGGGTATCGATAGCGCCCCAGAAAGACAGGTGCTCGCCGAAATCACGTTTCAGGATTGCCGTATCCATGCCTTTTGCGGAAACCTGAACCGGGTTCAAAACATCCACGCCGATATCAATAATATCTCCGAGCAGCGGCGCAATCGCGCCGCAACTGTGAAACAGTATTTTGGCGCCGGTCCTGTTCTTTACAAATTCAAACATCTTTTTTTGATACGGCTTGATCAGTTTCCGATATAGCCCCGGCGATACTATCGGGTAGTCCTGAAACGCAAGGTCGTCACCCCAGGTTACCACGTCGACAAATTCTCCGGCTTCAGCAAGGATTCCGGCTGTTGCCGTGGTCCAGATTCCCAGGACTCTTTCAAAGAGGGCTTCCATAAGTTCGGGGTTTTCCAGGACGTCTACGAGCCAGCCTTCATAACCGCGCAGAAATTGTGTTTGGTGAATAATCCCGGTCGGCAAACTTAAGACCACGCCGTAGTCCCCGGCATCCCGCAACGCCCTGCTTTCCTGCCGCAATCCTTCCAACGCCATCAGATCATCAACTTCCGGCCAACGGTATTTGTCTATCTCCGGGAGACTGAGCCCTTTCCTAAAAGGTGAGTCCGTAACATGGTACGTTCCGCTTCCGGTCGGTCCCCATTTCGCGCCCCAGGCGTCGATGAAAGAGCCGTCCGGAAGTTCTTTGTTCCGGAATTTTTTCGACCCGGCCGGCCTGAGAATACGGGTGTCGATGTCGAACCTCTTCAAAACATCTTCATCCATAAAGGCGGTTCCGGACCTTTTGCTCATAACCTCGGTGCCGCGGCTGATCTTCAGGTATTTTTTGAGATTTTGGTAGGCGTCAATGTTTAAGGTGCTCCCGCCGGTGCCGCCTAAATCCAGCGGGACCCGGTCCGGTTCTTTATGATTTAATGCCGTCAGCAATCTCTCCCGGTGCGTCATGGCAGCGTCTTACCCGTTTCGTTTTAGACCGCCTTGTTCGCAAACAACCTGATCTTTGCCAGGGCCAGCTCTTTGCCTTTATCTTTTCCGGCGCCGAAGAGCGAAGGCACGCTGTATTTGAACCCTGCCGCCGCCTGAGCGCAGATGTACGCTTTTCCGAAGGCGGCGATGAACTCGGTGCAGATGTTGACTTTGGCTACGCCCAAACCGATCGCCCGGAGGACCTGGTCGTCCGGGGTGTCGCTTCCGCCGTGGAGAACAAGGGGAATTTTTACCTTTTCGCTGATCTCTTCCAGTTTCTTCAGGTTGAGCTTCGGTTTTTGCTTGTAAAAACCGTGTCCGGTGCCGATGGCAACCGCCAGGGCGTCAATTCCGGTTTCCGATACAAACTTTTGGGCTTCCTCCGGATCGGTCTGGGTGTTCTCCTCCTGGGAAACGGTTTTTCCGGCCTCTGACCCGGAAAGCCTGCCCAGTTCCGATTCTACCGTCACCCCGTACGGAGAAGATAGTTCGACCACCCGTTGTGTGATTGCGACATTCTCCCGGTAAGGTAAGTGCGAAGCGTCGATCATAACCGAGGTAAAACCGTTGTCTATCGCGATTTTTGCCGTCTCGATGGAACCGCCGTGGTCAAGGTGCAGAGCCGTTCTTACCGGGGAGTTCTCCGCGACCATCCGAACGATCCTGGCCAAATTTTCAAATCCGGCGAACTCGCTCTCAAGCTGGCCGGTCTGGAGAATGACCGGCATACCGGCTTCATCCGCAGCTTCCATGGCTGCCTGGGCCGAGTCAAGCGACCAAAATGACAGGGCTGCTACTGCAAAACGATTTGCTCTTGCCGATACCAGTATCTCTTTCATGGGAACAATCATTTTTTTCTCCGGTTGAAAACCGTTCAAACCAACTAAAGATAAGCATTTTTCGCTATTTTTCCTATATAATAACATACATTAAATCGTGTTGTCTACCCACCCTTGACTTTTCCGTGAAAAGAGGATAAACTAAAAATATTAGCAAAACGTTTTTAAAAATCATGAGCCGAATAAAGAGGGTTACCATCCATGACGTGGCCAACGAAGCCGGTTACTCCATCACCGTGGTGTCTCATGCCCTCAACGATAACCCCCGGATAAATAAGGTCACGCGGGAAAAGATAAAGGCGGTCGCCGAAAAATTGGGCTACCGGCCCAATGTTTTTGCCCGTTCTTTTGCGCTTCAACGCTCGGAACTGATCGGCGTAGTGGTTCCCGATATCATCGTGTCGTTCTTCCCGGAAATAATCCGGGGCATCAAAGACCGGGCCCTACGGGACGGCTACGACCTGATCCTGGCAACATCGGACGGCCAGGAAGAGAAAGAAAGGTCCGCGATCCAGTTTCTGAAACAGAGACAAGTGGACGGCCTGCTTATCGCCCCATGCCACGGCGAAAAAAATCGGGAATGCTACCAACGCCTGGTCCGGGAAAATTTTCCCCTGGTGTTTATGGACCGTTTTTTACCGGGACTGAACGTAGCTTCGGTAGTAACGGATAATATTGAAGGCGGATATCTGGCAACAAAATACCTGCTTGAACTCGGCCATCGCCGTATCGGATTCGCCTGTACCGACTTTACCGGTTCCACGACCGCGGAGCGCATCGAAGGATACGTCCGGGCGTTGAAAGAGTGTGGGCTTCCGCGGGAGGAGGACCTGATCAAAACCTCCCCCTATAATTCCGGAGGAGACGTTTACCGGGTCGATACAGACGTTATCAAGTCGTACCTCGAGATGAAAAACAGACCAACCGCCATCTTCGCCGTCAACGACACCATGGCCGTAGGCGTCATGAAAGTCCTGCGCGATCTCGGCGTAAAAGTCCCGGAAGAAATGTCCCTTATCGGATATGACAACCTGGCAATCTCAAAGTACCTTCCCGTTACCCTTACCACGGTTTCGCAACCGGAACTGGAAATAGGTAAGACAGCCGCCGAAATACTCCTGGAAAACATAAAAACCGGAAACGGAATAATCAAACAGACAAGATTTAAACCGGAACTTATCGTTCGCGATTCCTGCCGGGCAATCGTCCCGGCGGCATAGAAACGGCGGCCGGCCGGGGTCCCGTAAAAAAATTGACAGTGGTTATTGTTTGTGTTATTTTGTTAACGTAAACAAGAAATTCGCTGTTTTCTCAAAAGGAGGTGGCCGGATAAACGAAGCAAGGTAATTCTTCCGTTACCGCGGGATCGCCGGCGCAAGACGGAACGTCCCTCAAGCGGGCGACTTTGGCGCCGCGGTTCAAGCGAAGATGCTTTCCCGCAGGCACCCACGCTCCAATTTTTCAAACTGGTTCATAAAAACAATGAATAAAATAAGAATATCTATCTATTTTGTCTTTCTCTTTCTGTCCCTGGCCATGTCCGGCACCGCCTTCACGGAAGAAACACCCGCTTCTCTCCCGAAGAAACAGATTGGAAATCCGGCGGAAGCATTTATCCGGACAGACACAGGAAATCTTCTCCTGGAGAACCCGGAATATGTATGCCGGATTTCCATCGCAAACGGTTTAAGGTGGGAAAAAATGTTCAACAAAACCGCCGGAGCGGAATGCCTGTCTCCCGAAGACAATTCTCCGCTATTTATGTTAGCCGGACGAAAAGTCCTGGCCGATTCCACCGATTTCAAGGTGACCGACGTCCGGTTGAGCGAAAAAGGGAAAGAGAAGACCGCTCTTATTTCGCTCTCCAACCCTTCCAAGGAACTGGCGGCAACCCTGACCATCAGGATAACCAACGGCCCGAAGATTAACCTTTCCCTGTCCCTGAAGAACGATTCCAAGAACAGCCTGAAGTTGCAGCCGGTCTTCCCAATCATATCCAGGGTTAATATCGATAAGGACCTGAAGAACACCCGCTACTTCTTCCCCTGGCGCAGCGGGGTGGAGGGAACTGTCGACTGCGACCTGGCCGCCGAGTACGGAGACATGGGCTGGATGCAGGTAATCGC
>CAZBFL010000100.1:3328-4834 GCA_964491175.1 uncultured bacterium | reverse complement strand
CCTTAACTGAGTTTGTTGCAAGTTTTTCTGTTTGTTCAGCCGTATGAGCAACATCAACAGTTATCTCACCGGATAATTCTGTAAGATTATTTACAACATTACCCATTGTTCTGATGATTTCTGAAACCTTTGTCCCAATATTGTCAAGTGAATCACGGATGGTTACAAAATCCCCAGTAACACAGAGTTTAGGACTGATTTTTGCTGTGAAGTCGCCAGATGAATATTGGTTGCTTACTCTGGCAATTTCACAGATAACACCTGAGCACCATATTCCAATTGCCTCTGAACGCTACGTAAGTGGAAAACAACACAACAGGATTGATCACTGGAGCCGCTAGCATGTAAGTGACGGCGATATAGTTCGGCACTTTCTTCTGCATCATCCTTTTAATTATTGGCATAATTCCGCATTCGCAGGTCGGAAAGACCATGCCCATTGTAAGCCCTAACAGCAATCCGAAGCGTCTCTTTTTCGGCACCCAGGAATTGATCCTCTCTTCGGACACAAGAATCTCAAAAAGCGCCGATAACAGAGCTCCAAACAGAAGAAAAGGCACCGCTTCCAGGAAGACGGAAACAGATACCAGAGAGAATAACTGCAATCGGCCAAATACCTGGTCCATTCCGCGCTAAATTTCGCAGGCCAGCTGGACAATAAAACGGTTATTCTCGACTTCTACCGGCGTTTCATTTCTGATCTCACAGATCGCTCTCAGTTTGACATTGTCGGCAAGTTTCACTGTCGGCTGTATTCCAAGCCTGGTTTCTTTGCTTCCGGTTCCGTCGTTTCCGATCCCGTAGCTTGCCAATAATTCGATCTGTTTATTGGGTTTTAGAATTCCCAGGAGATAATAGCCTTCCGGATTTTCGTTTCCGGAAGCGGTTTGTTTTACGGCGGAGATATATTCTCCGATAATTTCTATGGGTCCGTTTGAATAGGTGGCATTTGCGCCAATTATGGTCGCATCATACATGCTATTGACATCCCATTTGCCGGTGGCCAAGGAAGCCCCTGCCTTTACCGGACCGAACCGGGAGCTGATATCAAGAAGAAGGGGATAACTGGAATTGGATTCTGCCGTCCCAGTGCTAAAAATGCCCCCTTCCTGATTGCCGCGCTCTACACCAAGATTGATCACGGTGCTTGCGATCGCTTTTGACGAATATACGATCCCGGTATCGTTCCATCCGTGCTCGCTGAAAATGATCGATCCGATCACCGAGGGAGTAATGGTACGACGGCTATAAAAGCAGTAATTGTTTTCCAGACCGAACTTAACCCTGGTTTTCCCTGCAAGAAGAGAAGCGTTATCCATATCGAAATTCAAATACGCGTCATGGACTTCCATGTTCTCTCCGGCATGTTGAGAAAACTTCACCAATCCTTGAATATTCTTAGACAATTTGGCTCCCAAGCCAAGCTCAACCTCGTGCAGGAATAAATTGGGCTGACCTCCCTTCGGGCTTACATAGCGCAGGTCAATGCCGGCATGCGGTTCAAGG
>CAZBFL010000100.1:0-3318 GCA_964491175.1 uncultured bacterium | reverse complement strand
GGTTCAAGGTCGTTCAGAGAAATCTGGCCGTGGTCATGCCCTTCATGTCCGTGCTCATGATGTGAATGCGTTGCCGGCGCAGGCTCTCTTTTTTCCAATTGGTCCATTCGTGCTTCCAGCTCCGCGATCCGAGCTTCCGTATCAATATTGCTTCCCCACGCGGCCGGAAAGCCAAGAACTAAAAACGTAACCGAAACCAGGACCAACGCTTTTTTCATTTTTTCCCTCCTTAAGTATTTTTTACCGACCGCTGACAAAAGATAAACCATGCCGGAAATAATTATTATGACGGCTCCCGATGCCATGTTGAAATTATAGGAGAACACCAAACCAAGGACGGTAAATATGCCTGACAAAAGAATGGAGATCAGCATCATTTTTTTTAAGTCATCAACAAATATCCTGGCGGTTGCCGCCGGTATGGTCAAAAGCGCAATAACCAAAACGATCCCGACGATCCTTATCAATATCACTACAGTTAAGCCGATCAGTGCCAAAAGCAGAATATTGAGCCAAAATACCGGCAGTCCCGATGCTTCCGCGTATTCCTGGTCAAAAGCCAGCGCCTGAAACTCCCGGTAAAAAAGCAGAGCCACGGCAACAATGACCGCATCCAGTAGGATCAAAAGGTAAATATCTCCCATAGGCACGGTTAGAATATTTCCGAAAAGATAACTGAACAGGTCCGGAGCGTACCCGGGGGTCAAACCGATAAAGATCACTCCAAGCGCCATACCGACAGACCAGAAGACCCCGATCAGAGTATCTTCCGCGATTTTGGATGTTTGACTGATGATTCCTATCAAGACCGACGCGGCCAGCGTGAACGGCGTGACCGCCCAAAGCGGATTGATGCCCAAATAGTAACCCAACCCGATTCCGCCAAAAGCGGCATGGGCAATGCCTCCGGAAATAAAAACGATTCTTTTTACTACTACATATGTCCCCACAATACCGCAAGCCACGCTGGCCAAAAGCGCTGTCATAAGAGCGCTCCGCATAAATTCGTACTGTAACAGTTCAAACATGGCGATGCTCCTGAATTACCCGGTGAGGCACGCCGTGCGCGATCAATTCCACCTGACAGCCGTACATTTTTTCGAGGTCCTTTCCGCTGATCTCGGGCGAATCATGATAATACAACTCACTGCTAAGGCAGGCTACTTTATCGGCATAGCTTGCCACCACTCCGATATCGTGCGTTACCAGCACGATCGTCAATTCCTTTTTTATCCTGCTAAGCAGTTCATAAATGCTTTTTTGCATTTTTGCGTCCACGCTGGCGGTTGGCTCGTCCAACAATAACAAGCGCGGTTTCTTTGCCAGCGCCCGGGCAACAAAGATCCTTTGACGCTGTCCCTCTGAAAGTTCGCCGATCTGCCGTTGTTTATAAGCGCTCATTTCAACCTTATCAAAGGCTTCTTCCGCGGCGGAGTAATCGGCACTTTGATAAGGGCGGCCAAACCGCCCGGAGCCGAGCCTTCCCATCAGCACCGTATCCCAGGCTGAGATCGGAAAATCACGGTCGGAATAACTGCGCTGAGGGACATAGCCGATCTTTCCCCTGGCTTGTTTCGGACTTTTCCCAAAGACTTCGGAATATCCGGATTGTGCCTCGATCAAACCCATGATGACCTTTAGCAGAGTCGTCTTACCTCCTCCGTTTGGCCCGATAATTGCCAAAAAATCCCCGCTCTGCACCGTGAGATCAACTCCGTGCAAAACCGTTTCGCCATTATAGGCAAAATTAATGCCTTTTAATTCAATCACATTTTCCTTGGTCATTTGTTATTTTTCCGACAAGATATTTCCCACTTGTTTGATATTCTCCAGGTAATCACGGGCAAGCGGATCGATAAAAACCACCCGCCCTCCGATCGCCTGTGAGATCATTCCGGCGCTTTTATCGCTGAACTGGGGAGAAGCAAAGATCGTTTTGATTTTTTCTTCCTTTGCCTCATCTATCAACTGTGCCAGTTCCCCGGCTGAAGGCTCTTTGCCGTTCACCTCGACCGCGATCTCATGCAGGCCGAAATCAGCCGCAAAATAGGCAAAGGACGGATGAAAGACCATGAACTTTTTGTTTTTTACCGTGCCCAACTGCTTGGCCAGCTGTTTTTTGAGCCGGCTTAACTTAACAATATAAGCTGCGGCGTTTTCCCTGTACTCCTGCGCATGAACAGGGTCAAGGCCAATAAGAGAGTCGCGGATATTGCCAACCATAATGATCGCGTTGCTTAATGAATTCCAAATATGCGGATCGGTTCCCCCGTGATGGTGTCCTCCGTCATGTCCGGGTTCCTCATTGTGATGATGTTCCGCCATGGCTATAAGCCGAATGCCCCTGCCGCTGTCGCAAACAATAAGTTTTTTATTGAGCGCAAGCAGTTTGTCCAGCCAGGCAATTTCAAACTCTACACCGGAGCCGACTTTAACATAGAGCATGGAGCTATCCACCTCTTTCAGCTGTCCGGGAGTAGGCTCGTAAGTATGGGGATTTCCGCCCGGAGGGACCATTACATAGACGGAAACCCTTTCACCCCCGACCTGTTCGACAAATTCTGCCAGTGGAGCGATGGTTACGGCTACCCCGATTTTTTCAGACATCTGAGCACCGATGGCAAGCCCCGTAACCAGAAACGCTAAAACAAGAACTAAAAGGAACGATACTTTCTTCATCTTATTTCTCCTTTTTTAAACAATGCTCGCAGGTTCCGTTAATTTGCAGCAAATGAGATTTTATCTCCGCCTTTAAGCCGCGTTTTATCTCGTGTTCGATACGTCCTATCATACAAAAAGAGACATCCTCAACCCTGCGGCAGGAATCACAAACGAAATGATGATGATGGCTTTTATTGTTACAGAAATAATAGTAAAGCCTTCTGTCGGGGTGCGATATTCTTGAGATCAATCCCCTTTGCTCCATTTCCTCAAGGTTACGATACACAGTAGGAAGGCCCAATTTGGAATATTTCGGCTTGATCTTAGACCAAACATCCTCGGGAGTTAAATATCTATTCTCTTTTTCAAGAACAGATAATATCCCCAATCTTTTTGGCGTCGCTTTCATCTTAAGTTCGCGGAAAAGCTTCTTGTGGTCGTTTTTCATAAATAGAACTGATTTCTATTTATATCATGTCGAATATGCCTGTGTCAATGAATGAACAATATTAAAGGCTTTCCGGCCGGCGCAATTATTGGAGTGGGGGCTAAGGTATGCGCCGGCCATATAAAGAAGCAGCTATGAATGCGTTAGGTATAATTAGCGAGATGGTTTGAAGCACTTTTGGGCGCACCAGTTGATTTTCGTTACAAACT
>CAZBFL010000099.1:0-4847 GCA_964491175.1 uncultured bacterium | reverse complement strand
GAGGGATTTTAACCCGATACCAACCCTCAAAAATTCCTGTCATCTTGTCGCCCAGGAAAGGGCTTTTTTCAAGAAGGTGAAGGGTGGAAACCGCCTTCTGCCGGAATTTGGGGTCTAATCTTTTAAGGTCTTTTCTGGCCGCGTTTAGAAGATTTACCCGATACATATCTGTTTTTCTTTTCGGAAACGTAAGAGGCAAGGCCTAATTCCTTCTCAACGTCCTCTAAAGATGCGTATCTTCCCATTTTTAAATCCGCTTCACTTTCCCTGATAGACCGCATTAATTCCGGGTCGGACAGGGTTTCCAGGGTCGCCATCCAGCCCTCAAATTCTTCCCTGCCCATCATTATCGCCTTAGGAACACCCTTCACGGTAATATTGATGGCATAAGGTCCCTGGCCCACCCTTTCCAGAAGTTCAAAAAATGATTTTCTAACCTCAGTAGCGTTTATGAAACTTTGTAAAGCCATGGTAAATCACCTCCTGTACATAATAGTGTACATTAGGAGCGGGTTGTCTGTCAAGCCGGCTGGTGTGTGGTAAAATTAATGACAAAAATGAAGATAGATTTTGCCAAAGAGTTGAATCAGGAGCAGTACCGGGTTGTGACCGAAGGCGACGGTCCCTGCCTGGTGCTGGCCGGACCCGGCTCCGGCAAGACCAGAACTCTGGTTTACCGCGTGGCCTACCTGTTGAGCAAGGGTGTCAGCCCGGCCGAAATCCTACTTTTGACCTTCACCAACAAGGCGGCTAAAGAGATGCTCCATCGCGTGGAACTGCTCTGGGGCCGGTTTCCGGCTGGCCCTAATTCGGCCAGGCCCCTGGCCGGACTGGTCGGCGGCACCTACCACCACTGCGGCAACCTTGCGCTGCGGCGTTACGCCGAAGCGGTCGGATATACCAGGGCCTTTGGCATCCTGGACCGTTCCGACAGCAAGGCCTTTGTTTCCGAAGCGCTGGCCGAGTTGAAGATAACCAGGGACAAGCGTTTTCCGAAACCGGAGGTCATTTCGGGAATCATCAGTTTTGCAACCAATTCCTGCCGGGATATCGAGCCGGTAATCTTAAGCCAGTATCCATATCTGGAAGAATTCATCCCTGAAATTGAGCGGATAGCCGTTGTTTACCAACGGAGAAAAAAAGAAGCAAACGTTATGGACTACGACGACCTTTTAAGCAACTGGTTTTCTCTTTTTTCCGTCAGTCCTTCCGCAAGGGATTTCTATCAGGCGAAGTTCCGTTATATCCTGGTGGACGAATACCAGGATACCAACCGGCTCCAGTTTGAAATTATTAAAGTGCTGGCGGAAAAACACCGGAACGTCATGGTGGTGGGCGACGACGGCCAGTCCATCTATTCTTTCCGGGCCGCGGAAATAAAGAATATCCTGGATTTTTCAAAAGTTTTTCCGAAGACCAGGATTTTTCGTCTGGAGACCAACTACCGCAGTACGCCGGAGATTTTAAAACTGGCAAATGAATCGATCAAGAATAACCGGAACCAGTTCCCCAAAACCCTGAAGAGCAGCCGGAAAAGCGGGTCAAGACCGGAACTGGTCGAGGTGGAAAACGGTTTCGGCGAGGCGCGATTTGTCGCCCGGCGCATCCTGGAACTTCTCTCCGAAAAGATACCGCTTTCCGAGATAGCGGTCCTCTTCCGGGCCCGATATCAGGCGACCGAACTGGAGATGGAATTGACCGGCCAGGGCATTCCCTACCTTGTGCGGGGCGGCCTGCGTTTCTATGAACAAGCGCACGTCAAAGACATCCTGTCTTATTTGAGTCTTTTGGTTAACGGCCGTGACGAGATTGCCTGGCGCCGCATCCTCCTGCAGGTGGAAGGTATTGGTCCCGGCTATTTTAAACGCATCTATCAACAAATCAGGCAAGCGGAGCAGCCGCTGGCCGCATTCTGTGATTCCAAAGCCCTGGCCGGAGTCCCGTTGCGCAGCCAGCCGGGAATGACGAATTTAAAAAAACTGTTCCGGGAATTGGCGGTCCCGGAAATTCTGAGCCAGCCTTCAACCGCCATTAAAAAAGTTCTGGACGGCGACTACCGCGCTTATTGTCTGGCCACCTATCCGGACGGGCCGGAAAGAATTCTGGAAATTGAAGAATTGACAAAGGTAGCCGCGGTTTTTGACTCCACCGAACGGTTCCTTTCCGAAACGATTATGGGTGAGAATTACCGGGACGAGATGTTTAAGGCCGGGCCGGAAACCGGAAAGCATCTGCTTACTCTTTCCACCATCCATCAGGCCAAAGGCTTAGAGTGGAAAGCGGTCTTCATACTCAGCCTTACGGACGGACGTTTTCCGCACGTCAAGGCCAGCCAGAACCAGGAGGGGCTGGAGGAAGAGCGCCGGCTCTTTTACGTAGCGGTGACCCGCGCCAAGAGCATTCTTTATCTGCTTCAGCCCGTCGTCAGTTCCGGCTGGAACGGCAACGTTGTTCAGCAACCTTCGCCTTTTATCGACGAACTCCCGGGATCCTGCTACCAAAAACAGTCGACACCTTGACGCTATAACGTTATGATGTTATAATGTTGGAGGAGGAAAATATGGCTACCCTGACAAAACGGACAACTATCTATCTTGACCCGGCCGTACACAGAGTTCTTAAAGTAAGGGCTGTTGAAACGGAACAGTCAATTTCCGGCATTGTAAACGAAGCCGTCCGGCATGAATTGGCTGAAGACCAGGAAGACCTTGCGGTATTTGCGCAGAGGGTGAAAGAACCAACGGTTTCCTATGAAGTCCTGTTGAAGAAACTAAAGGCCGATGGGAAGATATAAGATTGAGATTAAGAGGTCGGCCGTTAAAGAGATTGAAAATCTACCCGGTAAAGAAATAAGGGCTGTTCTCGATAAGATATCTTCTCTTGCGGATAATCCCAGGCCGTATAACTGTCAAAAATTATCCGGTCGGGAACAATATCGCGTTCGTTGCGGTAATTATAGAATTCTTTATTCGATAATAGATGAGAGTTTAATTGTGTATGTTGTAAAAGCAGGACATCGAAAGAACGTTTATGAAAATTAGGAAAAAAGATTACGGACGCCTTGTTTTTTTAACGAAACCTTCGGGTGAACCACCCGAACCACTCCGCCGGGTCTTCCCTCACCCATCTTTCAATCACCCGGTTGCAGAGGGCAGTATTATCCCGGATATCGCTTTCCGGGTCCTGGCTGTGCACCATCTCCAGCGGCGGCTCAACCCGTATCAGGTGGTTCTTTCCCCGGCGGACGACGGAGACGGGCACCACCGCGCAGCCCAGGCGCCGGGAAAAGACCGCGGGGCCGACAGGCGTCCGGACCATCCGGCCGAAGAACGGGACCCGGATTCCCTGGCTGGTGTATTGGTCTGAGGGCAGAGAGAGAATTTTGCCGGAAGCGAGCCACCGCATCGATTCACGTATCGAAACTCCGACTGGGTTTTTAGGTATGTGGGTAATGCCGGCTTTTTCCCTGACCTTTTCAAAATAAAGGGCGAGAGACGGGTTTTCCGGGTCGCGCCCGATGTTTCTGATGGGATAGCCGTGCAGTTTAAGGTAAGACAGAATCAGAGGAAAAGTTCCGAGGTGGGCGGAAAACATGACAACACCCTTTCCCTTTGCCAGCGCCTCATCCAGGTAATTTAAACCCTCGGCGTCAACCCCTCTCTTTATCCAGGCAAAACGGTAGATGCGGCCGCTTTCATAGGAGCCGATTACGGTTTTGTAAAGCGCCTGCCTGAACAGCGCCCGTTTTTGAAGATTGCCCATCCCCGGAAAGACGATTGAAATATTATCAAGAGCGCGGCGGAGAACAGGCACTCTTTCTGAAATCAATCCGGAAGAACCCAGGCGTACTATCGGCCACGTTAATATCTGATATATCCAGCGGGTCGGGAGCATCGCCAGCCGGATAATAAGGTAGGCGATAAATTCAACTTCTTTTTGTCGTCTTTTCATTTGCCGGTAAAAATCTTTTCCCGAACCACCCGAACCACTCCGCCGGGTCTTCCCTCACCCATCTTTCAATCACCCGGTTGCAGAGGGCAGTATTATCCCGGATATCGCTTTCCGGGTCCTGGCTGTGCACCATCTCCAGCGGCGGCTCAACCCGTATCAGGTGGTTCTTTCCCCGGCGGACGACGGAGACGGGCACCACCGCGCAGCCCAGGCGCCGGGAAAAGACCGCGGGCGCGGTCTGGGTGCCGGAAGGAAGGCTGAAGAACGGTACGGTAACCCCCTTTTTCCGGTATTCGTCGGCCAGGAGGAGGAGTATCCCACCGGATTTAAGCCAATCTAGGGATTCCTGAATCGCGGCCGCCGCCGGTTTCTTCCTTATCTCCCTGATGCCCGCCCTCCTGCGTATCTCCCGGATATCCCCCGCCGTATAAAGGTTTGCGGGGTCGTTGACCACCGCCTTGACCGGATAGCGCCGGCTTAAATAAGAGAGGAGGAGGGCAAAGTTGCCCAGGTGTGCCGAGAGGGCGACCACGCCCTTTCCTCCCGCCATCGCTCTTTCCAGATGAGCAAGCCCTGTTGCCTCAACGCTCTTTTGCACCCGCGGCCGGTTCAGATTGCCGCTTTCGTACAACAAAAGTCCGTTTTCGTAAATTATCTTACGCGCCAGTCGCCGCCTGGCCGCATTATTCATCTCCGGGAAGGCGATGTCCAGGTTACCCTGGACCGCTCTCCGGACCGGGGTATTGTTGGCGGCCAGCAGATAAGTTGAAGCCAGGAGGAAGAGCCGGAAGAACGGTTCCGGCAGCCAGACCAGCACCCGGATTGAAAAATAAACAAACAAGTCGGTTTGTCTCTCCCCTCTCGTCATAGAGATTAATATAATACCATAATTAAGC
>CAZBFL010000098.1:2834-4850 GCA_964491175.1 uncultured bacterium | reverse complement strand
TAATGGATGAGGTTGGTGTCCAGGTTGACGGTGGGCTGGGTCTTGGGCAGGCCGCCAAAGAAATTAATTGAGCCGCGCTTGGCAGCCATTTCCAGTGCCTGGGTTTGCGCCTGGCCGGAACCGGCGGCCACGATTACATGGTCCGCGAGCCGGCCTCCGTTCTCTCTTTTGATAACCTCGGCCAGTTTTTCTTTGGTCGGATTGACAAACCGGTCCGCGCCGGTAAATTCAGCCATCTTCAGCCGTTCTTCATCTACGTCGGAGATGATGACGGGGGAAGCGCCCCTGGCCCGGGCCAGTTGAGCGTGTATGCAGCCCATCGGGCCGGCGCCTATCACCAGGACCGAATCTCCGAGTCCGACCCCGCTGATTTCCTGCCCGTTGATGCAGCAGGCGATTGGTTCGGCCAGGGCCGCTTCTTCATAAGCCAGCCCTGAAGGAATTTTATTAACGCAGTCGTTTGCCAGGACCCGTTCCGGTATCAGGATGTATTCGGCGAATCCGCCGTCGTAATGGTAGCCGATGGCCTTCAGGTTATCGCACATCGCCTGGAGACCCGACCGGCAATAGTAGCATTCGCCGCAGGGAATGGCCGCCGCCACCTGGACCCGGTCACCGGCGGCAAAACCGGAAACGCCCTCGCCCACCTCCGTTACTTCTCCGGAGAGTTCGTGGCCGGTAATTCTGGGAAACTGGATAAGCCGGTGGCCGTAATGGTAAACCTTGACGTCCGTTCCGCAGACCGCGCAGGCCTTAACCTGCAGGAGCAATTCTTCTTTACCGGCTTTCGGCTTCGGAAATTCGCCGTAAACCAGGTCTTCAACCCCTCTTACCATCGCCGCTTTCATAATTGTTGTTTTTGGGTTTTTAATTCGCTATATTTTTTTAGGATTGCGCGGTAAAGTGGTTCTTCCGGTTGAATCTTACAGACTTCCCCGAGGACGTAACCGGCGCCTTTTTCGGAGAGCATTCTTGCCAGGCAAACCGCCTCTTCATCTTCTTTATAATTATAACACAGAGCCGTCGCAATCGTAAAAATTATGTTTTTAGGTTCAATTTCAAAATTGAGGCAGAGCCGGGCCGCTCCGACCAGCCGGTCTTGGGGCCCTAACTTTCGCAGAGGCTGGCGGCCGACCCGGTAAACGGTATCGCCCAGGGCTTTGTTGGCGAACCGGTGCAACAGGTCTTCGCTGTAATCGTCCAATTCTTTTTTTGAGAAATTATGTTTTTTTATCAAAGCGGTCCCGGCCTCTTTTAACGTTCCTTTCAGAATTTTGCGGATTTCCGGATAAGCGACCGCCTCCCAGATATAACGGCAATTTTTCAAATAACCGAAATAGGCGCAAACTGCGTGGACAAGGTTGTGGACGTAGAGTTTCAGTTCCTCGTACGCCTGGATATTTTCCACCGGCAAAAACCCGTTAATCTCCGGGACCTCTCCCTTGAAGCCATACTTTGCGACCGGCAGGATTTTATAGGGCTCGACCAGGACCAGGAGCGGTTCTTTCTCCTTCATTTCCTGGGGTACCGGCGGCACCATCCGGCTGACCACCGTCTCCACCATTCCGACCTTTTCGTCCAGGTAACTATGTAAGCCGGGCGGAAGGCTATGCCTGATTTCCGTCTTAAGGATTTTACCGGCTGAGAGCAGATTTTCGCAGATGATGATATTGAGCGGCCGGGAATTTTTGAGCGCTGACCGTCGTGCGATTCCTTTTGCCAGCAGCGGGGCAATCTTCGGGATATTGCCGACGCCGACCGCGGTTGCCGCCAGGTCGGCTTCGGCCAGTTCCCCCGCGACCGCATTTTCGTCACCGGCGGAAACCGCCCGCGCGTTTCTGATTTCAAACTCTTCTTTTTCTTCGTCCGAGACGACCCAGAGCGGGTAAGTTTTATTTTTATTCAACAGTTCGACGACCGCTGGTATCGCTTCCACGAAGACGGTTTCGTATCCGGACTCAAAGAATAACTGTCCCAGAAAACCCCGGCCGATATTTCCGGCGCCGAATACCACCG
>CAZBFL010000098.1:0-2734 GCA_964491175.1 uncultured bacterium | reverse complement strand
AAGAATAACTGTCCCAGAAAACCCCGGCCGATATTTCCGGCGCCGAATACCACCGATTTTTTCATTATTCCAAAAACGACAACTGTTCTTTTATTCTTCCCTGTTTTTCCGATAACTGTTCCCGCCGCGTTTTCTCGCGGTCTACAATTTCTTTCGGCGCTTTGCGTAAGAATTGGGAATCGGCCAGCCGGCCGGCGATTTTAGTCAGTTCTGTTTCCAGGGCCGCCAGCTCTTTTTTCAGTTTTTCCTTTTCCCGGTCCGCGTCAAAAAGCCCGGTCAGGGGCAGGAAAACCTCGCCTTCGGAAAGCAGGCGGCTGGCTTCCATCTTCTGGCGCTGGTGGGCCGAGACAATCTGGAAATCGGACAGGCCGGCTAACCGCACAAGGTAATCCCGGCTATTCTCAACGAACGGGATTTTTTCTCTGGGGATGCGCAGCAGCGCTTTTATCGACTGGCCTGCGGGAATTCCGAACTCCCGTTTCAAATCCCGGATGGAGGTTATCGCTTCCTGGAGCAGATTGAATTCTTTATTTAGTTTCGGCCGGTAAGAATTGCCGGCGGTTTGCGGCCAGGCGGCCAGAGATATCGATTTCGCTCCGTCCGAGACCAGGCCCTCTTCTTTGAGACGGCTCCATATTTCCTCGGTAATAAAGGGCATGAAAGGGTGAATCAGGCGTAAAAATTGTTCCAATACAAAGACGGCGCATCGGAGCGAATCAGACGAGGAAGCATCTTTTTTTTCCACATCTGTCTTGACCATCTCCAGGTACCAGTCGCAGTAAGTGTGCCAGAAGAACTGGTAAAGTCCGGCAGCCGCTTCATTCAGGCGGAGCGCCTTAAGATTTTTAACAACCGAACGCCGGCATGCTTCCAATTCGGAGAGTATCCAGCGCTGGCTGGGCGACACCCCCCTCACCTCGCCTCTCCCCGTTGGGGAGAGGGATGGGTGAGGGGGCATACCTTCTTCTTTCGCCCGCCCAATTACCAGCCGGCTCGCGTTCCAGATTTTGTTGGCAAAGTTCCGGCCCAGCGTAAAACTCTTTCGCCCGATGAAAATATCCTGACCCTGGCCGGCGAACGAAATCAGGCTGAAACGGAGGGCGTCCGCGCCGACCTCGTCTATTATTTCCAGCGGGTCGATGACGTTCCCGTAAGATTTGCTCATCTTCCGGCCGGTTTCGTCGCGTACCGTGCCGTTTATGTAAACCTGGCTGAAAGGTAATTTCCCGGTAAATTCAAGACCGGCCATTGCCATCCGGGCGACCCAGAAGAAGATTATGTCCGGTGCGGTTACCAGGATATCGGTCGGGTAGAAGGCGGAGAGGTCTTTTGTTTTTTCCGGCCAGCCCAAAATGGAAAAAGGCCACAGCCAGGAAGAGAACCAGGTGTCCAGCACATCCGGGTCCTGAATCAGGCCGGCGGAGCCGCAGTGCGGGCATTTTTCGGGACGGGTTTTGGAGACGATTATGTTTTCATCTTTATTCGCACATTCTTCGCAATAATAGACCGGCAGCCGGTGTCCCCACCAAATCTGGCGGCTGATGCACCAGTCCTCAATATTTTCCAGCCACATCCGGTAAACCTTTTGCCATCGGCCGGGATAGAACCTGGGTTTATTCTTTTTGGCCAGGGCCAGCGCCGGTTTGGCCAGGGGTCTCATCCGGACGAACCATTGCCTGGAAAGGTACGGTTCTACAACGGTCTCACACCGGTAACAGCGGCCGACGCTGTGCTGGTAATCCTCAACCTTAACCAGCAGGCCGTCTTCCTTAAGTAGAGCCACGGTTGCCTCTCTGGCCGCAAACCTTTCTTTTCCGGCCAGGGGACCGGCTTCATTGGTGAGGATTCCCCTTTCGTCAATAACGGTAATGCCCGGGAGGTTTAAATCCCGGGCCATCTTAAAGTCGTTGGGGTCGTGGTGCGGGGTAATCTTGACTGCGCCGGTGCCGAACCCTTTTTCCACCATCGGATGACCTACGATTGGAATCAGGCGATTCAGGATGGGCAGGACAACCTTTTTTCCGACCATCTTTTTATAACGCTTATCTTTCGGGTTGACTGCGACCGCAGTATCGCCGAAGAGGGTTTCAGGACGGGTTGTGGCCACGACTATGCCTTCGGCTCCGTCTTCTCCCGGATAGCGGATGTAATAGAGGTGGCTTTCTTCTGTTTCGTAATCCACTTCTTCGTTAGCCAGGGCGGTGGTGCACCTGGGACACCAGTTGACGATGTAATTACCCCGGTAGATCAGGCCTTTTTGGTAAAGGGAGACGAACGCTTCGGCGACCGCGTCGCTTAAACCTTCGTCCATGGTGAAACGTTCCCTCTGCCAGTCGCAGGAACAGCCCAATTTCTTCAACTGTTCAATGATGGTTCCGCCGCGTTCTTCCTTCCAGCGCCAGACCTTTTCAATGAACTTTTCCCGGCCCAGGTCATCTCGTTTCCGACCCTGTTCCAGAAGGGAGCGCTCCACCACGTTCTGGGTGGCGATGCCGGCGTGGTCTGTGCCCGGAACCCAGAGGGCGTTAAGACCGGACATCCGCGCCTGGCGGACGAGCACATCCTGGATAGTATTGTTCAGGGCGTGGCCGATATGGAGAACGCCGGTTACGTTGGGCGGCGGAATAACGATGACAAACGGTTTTTTGGGGGAGTCAACGTTTGCGTGGAAAAACTTGTTTTCCCGGTATATTTTCAGCCATTTTTCTTCCACTTCTTTTGCGTTGTATTGTTT
>CAZBFL010000097.1:0-4866 GCA_964491175.1 uncultured bacterium | reverse complement strand
ACCAGGGCAAGGTTTATGGAGTTAAGAATCGTTTCATCTTTGCCCCGGAGGGAGAGGCCAACCGTTTCTATAATTGTAGTCGAATTAAGCGAATCAGCCATGGGTTTTTTCCAGAAATTTATGCATGGCGTAGTAGGCGGCGGTGTTAATGGCCAGAATTATTATAACTAAAAGCGCCGCCGTGCCGTATGCGTTTTTCAGGCTGATGCCTTCCCGGGCCAGAATGTAAAAATGGACCGCCATTGTCCGGACCGAATCCAGTGCCGAAGCGGGTATTTTTAAGGAAGAACCGGCCGTGAAAATTACCGCGGCGGTTTCGCCGACGGAGCGGCCGAGAGCGAGCATGATGCCGGTGAAGATGCCGGAAAGAGCGGAAGGCAGAACAACCCTGGTTATTCCCTGCCATTTGGTTGCGCCCAGAGAGAAAGCCACTTCCCGGTAATGACGGGGGACCGCCTTGATCGATTCCTCGCTGGTCCGGATAATGGTGGGCAGCACCATCACCGCCAGCGTCAGGCCCCCGGAAAGGAGCGACCAGCCCATCTTCAGCGTAACCACGAAGAGGACAAAACCGAAAAGTCCGAAGATGATGGACGGAATGCCGGCCAGGCATTCGGCTCCAAACCTGATGAATGCGGTCAATCGGTTCTCCCGGGTATATTCGGTCAGGTAGATGGCGGTTCCCACGCCCAGGGGAACGGCGAACAGGAGGGCGACCAGGGGCAGCAGAAACGTGCCCACGATGGTTGGAAAGATTCCCCCGGCTTCGCCCATGCCTTCCGGCCGGCCGAAGATAAATTTGGAATTCAGGACCGGCAATCCCTTGATCAGGATAAAACCTAAAATAAAGAGGAGGATAAAAAGGACCAGAACGGCCATAATGCCGAAATAGGCATCAGCCAGCCGCTGGGTTGTGACCGGATTGCGCCGCCGGAAGTTCATCAACCCGTCCTCCGGAAAGAGATTTTATTCAATTGCGAAATGCGGGTGGCCGCTATGTTCAGAATCATGATGAAGATAAAAAGGACGATTCCGGTGGCGAAGAGCGCTTTCTGGTGGTCGCCGGTGGCGTAACCCATCTCCAGCGCAATGTTGCTGGTGAGCGGGCGGATTGGGTCCAGGGGCGAGCGGGGAATGTTAAGCGCATTGCCGGCCACCATGATTACCGCCATCGTCTCGCCTATGGCCCGGCCCATCCCCAGAATGACTGAAGTCAGGATGCCGGTGCGCGCCGCCGGCAAGGTCACGAAGATAGTCGTCTGCCATCGCGTCGCGCCCATGGAGATGGATGCTTCGCGGAAAGAATGAGGAACGGCTTTCAGCGCATCGGCGGAGATGCTGATGATGGTGGGCAGGATCATGATGCCCAGGATGATGCTGCCGGCCAGCAGGGAAAAGCCCGGGCCGCCGAAGGTTTTCCGGATGAACGGGACCAGGATTACCACGCCCATAAATCCGTAAACCACCGAGGGTATGCCGGCCAGCAGTTCAATGGCCGGTTTCAGAATCTTCCTGGTTTTGTCACCGATGATTTCGGCTAAAAATACGGCGCAGGATATTCCGGTCGGAACGCCGATGACCAGCGCGCCCAGCGTTATCCATACGGAAGAGAAAATCATCGGCAGGATTCCGAACTTTCCGTCGGAAGGGGACCATTCTCTGCCGGTAAGGAAGTTGACGATTCCGACCTTGAAGATTAAAGGCAGGCCTTCTTTGAAAATAAAGAAGGTTATGGCGGCCAGGGATACGATTGAAGAGAGCGCGATCAGCAGGAGCACTTTTCCGGCGGCGTTTCGTTTCATTGAGTATTGTTTATTTTTCCGCAATTCCGATCAGGCCCTTTTTCTTCACCAGGTCCTGGCCTTCCGGAGAAAGACAAAATCGGATGAAATCTTCGGATAAGGGATTGTTCCGGTTTTTCAGGACAAACAGGAACCGCCGCACTATCTTATACCTCCCGTTTTTGACGGTTTTGACGTCGGGCGGGACGTTGTCGACGGCCAGTGGTCTAACCCGTTTATCCACCAGGCCCAGCGAGA
Organism: uncultured bacterium; assembly: GCA_964491175.1. Lineage (GTDB taxonomy): Bacteria > Ratteibacteria > UBA8468 > MWAK01 > MWAK01 > JAHJUB01. The sequence goes on along the minus strand of CAZBFL010000097.1, from coordinate 2,827 downwards.
TATATCCGATTGCATTCGGGTCTCCGGCCACGATTTCCCGGATGGCTCCGTTTGAATCCTGAACCAGCGCCGAATTGGAGATTTGTTCGGTCGTTTTGGAACCCGGCGTTTTCATCACCGACTCTTGAAAACTGGTTCTGGTGCCTGAGCCTTCTTCGCGGGTGACGACGGTCAGCGGCTGGTTGTCGATCCGGTTATGCCCGCAGAAAAGTTCCCGCAATTGTTCGCTTGTGATGCCGGTTAAAGGGGACTTAACGTTTACGATGACGGCGATTGCGTCAAAAGCGACCGGTACTATTTGCAATCTCTTTTGCCCGGTGGCGTCATATTCCTCTTCCGGCTTAAGTTCCCGCGAAGACATTCCGATATCCGAAGTCCCGGTGAGCGCCGATTCAATTCCGGCGCTGGAACCGCCTCCCTGTACGATTACGTTGATTTCCGGGTGTTTGACGGCGTAGGCTTCGGCCCATAATTCCGCAAAAGGCTGGACCGAGGTTGAGCCGGCCAGGATAATTTTCCCGGCGTGTCCTTTGCCGCAGGAACATAAGGAAAGACAGATAAGGGCGGCTAAAAACACGAAAACCGGGAATTTCGGATGGCGGAAACTCATAAGGTTGATTACGTTCGCGCTTCAGCGTGTTTTGATCCGGACCTGTTTTGCCGGCGGGAGAGGGTGAGCCACACAGTCGTTGGCATAGATTCTCTCCGGCAGCACCACCATGACGTTGACCGCGTCGTTCTTGTGGGCGAAAGGCGCGTGGTGCCAGACTCCCGGGTTCAGGCTGACCATCGTACCCTTGGGTATGCGGAAAATCCTGATTCTGTCAGCCGGTATTTCGTTCTCCGGCGTGGCGATTGCGACATGTATCAGGATATCCCCATCCAGCGGGAGAACGCCTTCTCCGGTGGAGTTGTGATATTCGATGACATCGACGACAAAAGGTCTTTTTTCTACGCGGCAGACAGAGAAGGAGGCAATGTTGGCCGTTCCCAGTTTTACCGAAAGCATGTCCCGGAAAAATTCAATCGGTTTTTTACCCAGTCTGGCCGTATCGGGATTAATTAAATTTGCAAATGTTCCGTATTCGAAAAAAGCGTCCCGGTTCAACTCTAAAACATTTTCTTCTCTCACAGTTCCTCCCCTGATTTTAATTACAGTCCTAAAAACCGCTTTTATAATTATAACCGATTCTCGCGCGATTTGTCAGTTTTTGTCGAAATAACCCGGCTGTATTTGTTTCGGGATTAATGGGGCAGGGGGCGAAAATTCCACTCGGTGCCGGTCATAGTCCATTCCTTTACCCGCCATTCATTTCCGGAACGGGTGCAGGAAACAATGAACCGGTATGGTTCGGAATGGACTGCGTTAAACAGTTCGGTGTTTTCGGCGCTCAGAGAAGAAGGGGCAATCGGCTGGATAACCATTTCTCCTTTTGCGAAATCGGTGCCGGCGGCAACGATGTCGTTCGATATGATTTTAAAATTGTCCGAATCCTTATTTACATCCAACAGCAAAAGATAGGCCTGGCCGTATTTGGCGTAAACGGATTGCAGCTGGGTATGCGCCAGGCCGATCGGACTGCCAAAGAGGCTGCCGAGTTTTGATTCGTCTTTTTGCTGCAGGAGACGCTCCCGTTCCAGGGATTCGGTAATCTTTTGGCAGGTTTTCCTTCCGTACTCCAGAAGGATTGTCCGGGCAACTTCCTTCTCTTTTACCCGGGATGATTCCGCGAGTTTGTTCTCTTCTTTCGGTTGGGGCGGTTCTTCCCGGTTCGCTGCTGTTTTTTTCGTTTTGATTTGAGACAAGTCCGGTCGATATTTGTCGGTCGGCGACCAGAGTTCCAGGTAGAGCGAGATCAATAACAAGCCCAGGGCGGTAAGCGATAACCAGAGTAGGGTGGCGTCGTTATCGCGTTTGGCGGTCCAAAATCTTTTGGCGGGTTCTTTGACTGAAACCAGGTCTTCTTCCTGGAATTCCTCGGGTCGGTCAAAAGTTTGAAAACAGTAAGGGCAGTTACCCCGGGTGGCGTCGTTTTCTTTCAGTTCCTTGTTGCACTGAGGGCATTTCCACACCATGGTTAAACCTCTATTTCCGGGCGGCGAATTCCTGGTCCACCAGCGACCTGATTCTTTCCTTTAGAAGCCCTTCTTCATCCTCCGGCTGCGTTTTCTGAGACAGCAGGGGTTCGGTTACTGTCTCCTTCTCTTTTTCAATCTGCTTCCTCAGGTTTTCGATCGCGAGTTCCAGGGCAATCTGCCGGGCGGCTTTTTTCAGCCGTTTCTCCCTTTCCGCCTCCTGATTTTCGACGGCGGGCTGCGGTTCTTCCTCAACGGCAATCCCGACTATTTTCCGGGCTTCTTTCTCTATTTCTCCCAGTTGCTGGGTGACCTCTTCCGTAAGCAGTGTTTCGTACCTGTTCTTTTTTTCCTCCAGAAAGCCGGGGTCGGTCAGCCGCTGAATTTCAATTTTTGAGAGAACATACCCGGGGTGACCCTTGGGCAGCAATTCTACCGCTTTGCGAAAACAGGCCAGGGCCTTGTTATACTGTTGATTATTGGAGCATTTAACGCCCTCGTTATAATAATCACAGCCCAGCAGATAACGGGCGTTAATTACGTAACCCTGCGTGATGGTTTTTGTGGGGTCCGCACTATCCTTTTTTTCAACTCCCGGGAGAGGGGCGGTAAAAAGAGCAAAAAAGGCGAGCAAGGGAGCGACGGAGACAAGCGGCTTCAAAATTCCGTGTATTTTTTTACGCATCTCTCTTTTTATAACCTTCTCCATTACCTTTATATTATCGTTAGTGCCGTTGCTTTGTCAATCAAC
>CAZBFL010000096.1:0-4876 GCA_964491175.1 uncultured bacterium | reverse complement strand
ATTCATTCGTAAATTTCATAGAGTTGGCCGCGGAGCAGAAACCGCACGTTCTGACCAAGCGCCAAAAACCGGGCGCTCTCCGGCTGGTCGTTCAGAAGTTGGAAGTATTCCGGAGCGCCGACCTGTATCCTTTTTGCCTGCTGATTGCCTGCCGTCTGAACTTTTGAATCCACCCAGAAACTGCCGGTTTGGTAGAATGCGCGGCCGGCCACGTTCCTCACCTGACCGGCAAGGTTCTGCCGGTTGCCGGAAGAATCGGAATAACCGAGCCGTTCACCGCCCTGGTTAATCTGGCTATAGTTCTGGGCAACCTTAAGAGCGCTTACTTCTTTGCTCGCGGTGACGCTGGCTGAACCGGACTTCCGGTGCATTGACTCGTAATCGGACTTTAACTGCCCTCCCACAACCGGAGCTCCGGGCATCGCATTAAGGGTCTGCCTCTCTTCCAACAACTCGTTCCGCGAAACCCGGCCTTTTTCATCTTCAATAATGAGATAACTGGTGTAGGGTGTAATGATACCGTATCGACGGGCAAGGTCAATAACCTCATCCCTTAATTCCGAACTTTCCCCGCGCAGGCGGATTTCGTCCAGGAGATACCCGATACGCTGGGCGGCCCAGAGCGGCGCGATGAAATCGTTCTCCGAATTCCTCTCCGGAAAAAGAACCCGGTACTCAAAAACACTCTTCTTCCCTTCGGAAAAACCGGAAAGGGTGAGCGTGGTCTCTCCGCTCCCGGTATAACGGCCAAAAAGAATCAACTGGTCGCCTTTAAAGAGGTCCGGCAGGGTGAGAGGATGCGTCTTCTGAACCCTAACACCCGGGCCGAAATTGATTTTAAGGTCCACTAAAACCGGGGATTTAATCTTTTCGTAGAAACTTGAGAGTTTTATCTCCAGGTCCTCTTCGAGCCGGACGTAAAAACGCAGACCCCCTGTTTCCCCGCTTATCCGGTCAAGGAGATGGGTGTTGATATCATCGCCCACTCCGAAGGTGAAGACGCGGATTCCGCCGGATATTTCCCGCTTAACTTTGTTTACCAGGGTATCCTCGCCGGTCGCGCCGATGGTGGGCTTGCCGTCAGTGAGAAAGATAATGAACCCGGGCCTTTTGCCTTCTTCCCGGTTAACTTCTAGAGCGCCGGCCAGGGCCGCTTCTATGTTGGTGCCGCCGATGGGTTTGAGGTTATTGACAAAATTCTTTGCCTGGCTGATGTTCGCAGGAGAAGCCGGCTCCAGCCTGCCGAAAAAATTCTCCGATTCGGTGGCAAAGCGCACCAGTTCAAACCGGTCGCCGGCATTAAGGTTTTCCAGGCAGAAGAGGAGCGCCCGCTTCGCCTGCTCCAGTTTCTTCCCGGCCATACTGCCGGAAGTATCCAGCACAAAGGTAATGTCCTTGGCTGTAACTTCCTTTGCACCGACCTGAAAATCAGGCGCCGCGGCCAGGAAGAAGAACCCGTCCTCGCCAACAGGACGGTAGGTTAAGAGACTTAACCCGACCTTGCCCTCCTCAGTATTCCAGTAAAGGGAAAAATCAATATCCGGTTTTACGTTCCTCGTCTCAAAACCGACGGTTGCCTCGTGATTGCTGCGGCGCCGCACCTCTACCTGGTGCGTGGGCGAAAAGATGTTCTTAAGGTTTCCGCTGTTTTTGAGACGGACCCTGAGACTAACCTCTTCAAGCGGCTTTGCGGAGAACTTCTCGGTATTAAGGGGATAAGTGTAGTTGAATACGCCGTTGTCGCTGCGCAGGACCTGCGTGTAGGAAATTTTGGTTCTCTTGCGGCCGAGCGGTTCAATGGGAAAGATGCGGACCTTAAAAGCGTTGCGACCGGAGTATTCCAACAGGGCCGGGTCTTTCATCCGGCGCACGATATCCTCGTAAATGCTTCTGGCCTTTCCGGCATCCAGCAGTTCCGCGGTTGTCATCTTCCCGTCAATCTCCATGGAGAAGTTATTGATGACCGCACCTTCCGGAACCGGGAAGAAGTATATCCCCTCCAGCCGGCTGTTGGTCGGGTTGTAAAATTCCTGGTCGATGGAAGTTCTGGCTGCCTGCCCGTCTATCTCCACTTCAACATGGTGGTACTTAACCTCAAGCGGAAAAGGCGTGTTGGGCCAGGGACCGGGCGCAGGCGGCCTGGGCACTATAATCAACCCGTCAGCCGAAAGACTACCCGCCAGAGCAAGGCCGCCTGCGATTAGCAAAGAGAAGATTGTTAAAAAACGGCGCCGGAAGATTATTTTTTTAAACATTTTGCCTCCTTTGCCCGCCTTATTCAAAACGGAAATTTTTGGCGGCGGCCTGTTCCCGGACCACCTTGACCACTGCGGCGCCGAAAGAACTATCCGTATTCTTGTCCTGGTTCTTCAGTTGGGCGGCAATATACTTTTTGCGCGCGTCGTTAAGCCGGTTAATGGTCTCCTGTATCCGGCGGCGCTCCTTTTCTGTCTTCTCCAGATAGGCCTTCTTTTCCGACTCGTTCATCTGTTTCATCTCCGCAGGCAGTTCACTCTCCTTTAAATCCTCCAACTTCACCTTGCCTTCGCGATAGGCGTCAACCAGGTCCCAGGAAGAGTTCAGATAACTGGCGCCGGCCTTGGCCACCGTTCTTTCGGCTGCGACCATCGGCGCCAGCGCCTGGGCGTTTTTGTCCTGAATCTTCTGCCGCGCGGCGCCCTCATTTCCTGCCGTGCCGTAGGCGAGATAGGTTTGGTTGAGCTGACTTCCTAATCTTGCTATCTCTTTATCCTGGGGCGCATCTATCTGAATTGGCTGAAAATTGTGGTCAATGCTGAAATAACGGCCGTCCGCAAGGTCAGCGCCATCCTTCCAGTTGGTGTTAATGCCTTCCTGGTGATTACCGCAAAAGATGGTATTGACAATAATCCCTTTGGAAATCGCCGCGGCGCAACTCTTTCTGTAATCGGTGCTGCCCTGGGTGAACGGCTCGTTCCCGGCGATGAAGATTACCTTGTAGTCCTTATCTGACGCGCTCCATTTCAACCCCTGGCCGGCAGACTGGATGACCAAGCCGCAGTATTCATCGCCGCCGTTAGTGGTGAGGGCAAAGAGTTCTTCGGAAACCTTGTCTAAGTCAGTAGTCAGGGGAAGGATCATGCGTAAATATCCTTCGCCGGCCGGCAGGGAACTCTTGCCGTATTCGTAGAGCGCCACCTGGACCAGGGGCGCCGCGCCTCCCTTTTTGGCTGAGGAGAGTTCGTTGATAATCTTCCATAATTCGCTCTTTGCCTGTTCAATCAACCCGGACATACTGCCGGAAGTATCCAGCAGAATCGCCGCCTGGACGACCGGTCTCTCCGGAGCCCTTACCTTCAGGGCTGATTCTCCCCTGACAACCGAAAAACAAGAGACCAAACCAAAAGCAACAAAACAAACCAACCCGAATTTCATCCGCTTCTTCATCTCCGCCTCCCTCGCCCGCCGTAGCCTTGCGCGAAGGCGGGCCTTGAACTGCGAATTTTTCCGTTCGCACAATTAGACACCGAAGAATGAAAAAAGTTCCGGGGAGGGGAATTAAGGAAGGTCGGTCAACTTCTGGAGTTCTACGCTGGGTTTGGTATTGACAACCTCAATCTGGTAAGGCGGCAGGATTCCGGTCTCGTCTTTCTCCGGCGCGGCTGCCCGGTACTGAACTATGATGCGGTCCGGTTTCTCTTCTGTCTTCACGATTTTGTACGCGCGGCCGGCCTGGTTGGTAGGCAGAGCAACAACCATCTGTTTCGTAAAGTCCACTTCCGGAAGAGGGAGGGACAGGTTCTGTCTGGTATTCTGAACGCTCCAGGTATTCTCCCAGTCCGTCCTGTTGCGGATGACCAGGAGACGGGACTCGTTGTCTGCGGAAATTTCAGCCGCTTTTCGCAGGGCAGCCGGCGCGGCGGCCTTACCGGCTTCCTTCTCCGGAACAGCCGCGTATTCCAAACCGGACATAGAAGCGCCAACCTGTGGAACCGCCCGCGGTTCTGATTTTAATTTTTCTTCCACGGAAGAAGGTTGCGGGGCCCGGGTTTTTTGTTTCGCAACGGAAACCGCCTTCTTTTTCTCTGTAACCGGCCCTTCAGGCGCCGGACTCCGCACAACTTCCAATTGGGGCGGAAGAACCGGTCTCTGGAGATAAATGGCTACGATAAGAAGCAAAGCCAAACCGGCCAGACCGTAAGAGACCCGGCGTGACCAACCTCGCAAAACAACGGCCTCGGTCTTCTTTTCCCTGACCCGGCTCAGAATTGCGGTCTCGAATCCCAGTCCGGGGTCTTTCTCCGGGAATTCCCGTAAAAGTTCTCGCAGTAATTCCGTTTCCCGGAGCGCCTTGCGGCATTCCGTACAGAAGTCCAGGTGGGCCGCAAAAGATTTTTTGGCCTTCTCCGAAAGCATCCCGTCAACATAGGCGGAGAGCAACTTCTGATTTTTCCGGCAAATTCTATTCATCTTCGCATCCTTTCCAGGTAAGGCCGAACCTGCTCGCGCAAATCAACCCGCGCCCGCCAAAGGCGGGATTTAACCGTGCCTAACCGGCACTTCATAATCCGGGATATCTCCTGGTAGGACTTGCCCTCCATATCCCTTAGAACAATAACGAGCCGGGAAACCGGGTCAAGGGAATCCAGACAGGTCCTGACCAGACCGGCCCTTTCGTCCAATTCAAACGCCAGGTCAGGGGCCGGCTTCGGGTCGGCCGGGTCAAAATCAGGCTCTTCCGGACGGTTGGAATGGAGCGAGAACGCCGGGTGCCGGCTCCAGTGCCTCAAACGGTTCTTCCAGATATTAAAGGTGATGCGGCAAAGATAGGTGAAGACCCGGGAACCGCCTTGAAAAGAACCAAAATGTTCATAGGCCCGGACAAACGTCTCCTGGG
>CAZBFL010000095.1:0-4880 GCA_964491175.1 uncultured bacterium | reverse complement strand
CTATTCATCTGAAATTTTCAGCAACCCTATTCCGGCACTGTCGGCCGCTGCAATCCTCTGGGCGGTTCAAGCGCTCCCGGCGGCGGGGGCGCTCCTCCCGGGGGCCCCGCTCCCGGGGGTCCTGCTCCCGGGGATGCCGGAGCGGGAACCGTAACAAGTTTAATCTTTTCCACCAGGTCCTTACCCCAGATAATCCTTTTAAGACTTAAAGACGCCTGGAAATTCCCTCCGGCATCAACCGGCGCCGCCTGCACAACCGGAGCCGGACCTCCCGGCATGGGAGCCGCTGCTCCGCCCGGCACCGCTGCGGCCGGAGCGCCTCCGCCGCGAACCATCGCCATGTTTTCCAGAACGAATATGGTCTGGGACGAACCGAGATTTTCAAAAAAATACGCGAGACGGCTACTGCTCCCGCTGACGGTTATCGCCAGGGGAATCTCAATATAAAATGGACTCACCGACGGTGTTCCGATCTGGACGGAATCAAGGCTGGATATTTTACTCCGGAAAACTTCCTCGCTGAGCCTTTTAACCGTATCCAGCAGCACCAGCAGCCCCGGCACATGTTCCGCCTGGGGAAGGCCGGTCTCTACGATGCCAAGCGAAGAGAGGGCCACGGCCTTATTCGCGGATTGACGGCGCAAATCGTCCAAAACCAGATACATTGTTTCTTTATAATAGAGCGCGGGAAATATCTCCCCTTCCGGCAGGGTTAAAACCGGCACAAGGGCATATCGGCTGGAAATGGATTCGTAATTCCCTTCCAGGGTTATCTTGTCCCGGGTAAGACGGCTGAGCAGATTGGGCGAAGGCGCGTTTTCGATGTTGGAATAATAACCTTTTAATTTTTCCTGTCTGGTATTTATCTCCTGGGTAAGGGCATTCACCTGCTTGTTGAGAGTTCGGTCAAGATAAAAACCGGTCCCGGCCAAAACCAGGGTCAGCGCGATTATCAGTAGCGACTTATATTTCTGCAAAAAGTTCATTATTTTATGCCAACCGTGATCTGAAAGACCAGGCGTTCGCCTTCCGCCGTCCTTTCCAGGGAAAGAACGGTGGCATTCTGCAAATAAGGCAGCGTATTTAAATTAAGGATGAATTGGCGGACATCGCGAAAGGCAAGTCCAAGGTTTCCGGCGGTGGATTCGCCGTCCAGGAGCAGCGTATTGCCCGAAGGAGTGAACTTGGTAAGATAAATTTTGGAACTGGGCAATATCCGGCCGATATCTATCAAACGAGACAGCCAGAGGTATCTCTGGCTGAGCGTGTTATTCAAACTTTCATACCTGCCCTGCAAATCCTTGATCTCTCTTTCCAGGTCCTGCACGGCCGGAAGGTACTGTTCATACTCATTCAAGTCGGCGTTTAATCTTTCCGTTACCGACTGCTTGACCTGTATTTCCTGATTTAAAAAATAGCCCGGCGTAAAAGAAAGAATAATCATCAAGAAAGAAGAAAGATACAAATACAATTGGTTACGCCTGGATTTTTTCAGCGCGATGTATTCGGCCGGTAAAAAATCAAGCGCGCAGAAAAATACCTTTTCGGAGGCGATCCGCAGCGCCATTCCCATCGCTACGGCCAGGCGGTTCTTCAGTTCCGGCTTAATTTCCGTTCCGGCGCCCAGACTAACATCAATACCGGCAAACGGGTCCATGACGCGGGTAGCTACCCTTAACCGGCTCTCGATTAACTGAGCAAAACCGGGTAAATTTGCCCCGCCGCCGGTGAGCAGGAATTGGTCTAATTCCGGTCCCTTGTGGGTAAAACGCCAGTAGTCGATGGAACTCTGAATTTCGGCTACTAAGTTATCCAGGACATAATTAATGCTGCTGGGCAGTTCCGGTCCGGCCAGGGCAAACTTCTCTTTTTCCGCCGCTGAAAAATCGATGCCCTTTTCCTCTTTCAAACTTTCGGTAAAATTGTTGCCGGCAACGGTCAGCGCGCGAACCAGAAGCAGGTTTTTCTGGAATATAATCAGGTTGCTGCTCTCCGCTCCCAACTCCAGGACGGCGTAAGTTTTATTGCGGTCAAAATCAGACTGGCTGGCAACAAGATTTGCCAGGACCAGCGGGTCCGCGTCCAAAAAAGCCACTTCTTCCGTCAATTTTCGGAAGGGGGCCACTAACTTTCTGACGATATCTTTCTTGACGGCCCCCACCACAAAATCGACATTCTCGATTTCCTGGGGCAACTGGTAAGAAGACCAAACGACCTGGTCGAGAGGAAAAGGTATCCGGTGTTGAACTTCAATCTTCAGGGTGGCGTCTATCCTGGCGGCCGCTACGATCGGAATGGAAATAGAACGGATTAAAGCGTACCGGCCCGGCAGTGAAAGAGCGATGTTTTTCCCGCCCAGTTCCCTCAGGGCGTCTTTGAGCAGGGTAAGAATAAGCTGTTCGTCCGCACCGGCCGGAAGGTCGATTATCTTTATGTTCTTTAACGCGAAACCATTCCCGGCAGGTTCCAGGACAACGACCTTTATTGCCGTTATTCCGATATCCAGCCCTAAAACCCTTTTTCGTTTTAGAAGCATAATCTTTGACTGCCGTGAATGGTGAACGGTAAACAGTGAATAGTTAAGTCATAGATTTATTTCAGTAATCCGTTACTGTTCACTGTTAACAGTTTACCACTCACTGCACTTTTTGTAGCGGGGGGAGGATTCGGCGGTCTCACTTCAACGCGTTCGACTCGGCCACCCGCTGGCAACGCTACCTATTCGTCGCGTTGCCTGACTACGCTCCCATCGAATCCTGTTCCCGCAACGCTTTGTAGCGGGGGGAGGATTCGAACCTCCGACCTCCGGGTTATGGGCCCGACGAGCTGCCACTGCTCCACCCCGCAATCAATTTTTGATAATTTCGCGCATTTGCATCTATTGCAAAATTTATAAAATAGCATTATTATCCCTACTCTGTCAAACGTCCGGCTTGTTTTTAACCAACCTTTCCAAAATTTCAATTAAACCCCTGACTTGAATTTGCAAAGAATTTACCAAATCTTTTTTTTTCGCCTGCCGGTCCTGACACGCAATCAGCCTTTCCGCCAACCCTATGGCGGTCATGGCCCCCAGCCGGTGGGTTGAGACATCCTTGCCTCGGTTTTCCCTCCGTACCTGCTCCAGCATCTCCTGAAAAAGATCGGCTGCCCGCCGGATAAGCACCGGGTCTCCGGAAAGATTGTACGCCTCACCCAACAAGGTAATAAAAATATCAGCGCGCTTCATTCTTCTTTCGCAACCCTCCTGAGCTTCAGACCCATCCCTTCCAGTTCGTCAATCAGTTCTTTTTGCATCACATCTATATCCAAATAAGTCAGCGTCCTTTCCGGCGATTGGAAAGAGATTGAAAAAGCCACACTTTGAAAACCGGCCGGATGCTCCGGAGATTGATACAGATCGAAAAGGGTAATTTTGGAGATTAACTTCGATAGACCGCGCACCTTTCGTTCAATATCCGCCCAGGATAAAAACTCCGGAACCAAAAAGGAGTAATCGCGAATTACAGCCGGTACTTTCGGCCAGTCGTTGAACCGGACCGGCCGAGGTGAAAAGTTCAACAGGCCGTCTACGTAAACCTCGGCGGCCAGGAGCAGTCCTTTGGCGGCCGGAACAACTCCAAAAACCGCAAATTTCTGTCCGTCCGGTAAAATAAGCGAGGCGCATTCTGTAAGGTCAGAAAATGACCGGTCAACCAAGCCAACCTCAAGTTTACCCAGGCGGAAACGTTTGGCCAGATTAATAATTAATGATTTCAAGGTTAACCGCTCTGCTTCCTTTCCGGTCATAATCAGCCCCAGCCGGTTCTCCTCCTTGAAAACCCGGTCATCCGGCAATCCTGCCGACCGGTAAACTTTTCCGACTTCAAAAAAACGCAGGTTCACGCTGCCCTGATTAAGATTATAAAAAACGGCCTGGATAAGCCCGGATAAAATAGTCTCCCGAAGTTTTCTTTGCTCCTGGCTAAGCGGATTAATAACCCGTACGCCGGAAACGCCGACCGAAGAATCGGGCGCCCCGGAAATGCCAAAACTGGAGGTTATAATTTCATCGAAACCGGACGAAACGAGAAGATCTTTAACCTTTGCCGTTTTCGCCGCAGTTGTGCCGGTTTCCAGCGGCAGCAACTGAACCTGGGGCAGGAGAGACGGTATCCGGTCGTATCCGTGAAAACGAGCCGCCTCTTCCACCAGGTCAACCTCTATCTTCAGGTCACCCCGATAAGAAGGGGCCGACACCAGCCAAAATTCCTTTTTGTCCGTAACGGAACAACCGATTCTTTTAAATATGCTTTCCGTCTCCTCCGGAGAAATTTCAACCCCTAATACGTTTTTCAGTTGCGGCAGACGAAAAGAAATAGCCGGACACCCTCTGGGCAGCCGGCCCGATTTAAGGTTGGGACCCGTTGCTCCTCCAGCCGTTTCCCGGATAAGATTCTTGGCTCTTTCCAGAGCTGCTACCACCAGGTCCGGGTTAATTCCCCGTTCAAACCGTATCGACGCCTCGGTCTCCAAGGAAAGATTTTTGCGGCCCGCGCGAATTATTCCCGGCCGGAAAAAAGCGCTTTCCAAAAAAACATTTTCGGTCTTTTCGGTTACTTCGCTTTCCTTTCCGCCCATAATGCCGGCCAGGGCCAGCGCCTTAACCGAATCGGCTATCACCAGAATTTTTTCATTCAGTCTTCTTTCTATGCCGTCAATCGTAGTCAACACTTCCCCGGAACGTGCGAAGCGAACTCTAATTTCACCGCAAATCCGGTCCGCATCAAAAGCGTGCAGGGGCTGACCCAGTTCCAGCAGGGTATAGTTTGTGACATCCACCACATTGTTTAATGACCGGAGACCGAGCGCCTTAATCTTCCCGGCCATGCCCTCCGGAG
>CAZBFL010000094.1:1861-4903 GCA_964491175.1 uncultured bacterium | reverse complement strand
ATCCGTGCCAGGACAAGGCTCAGTCCGAATATGATTACCAGAATCGGATTGATTTTAAATGCGGCCAGAAGTATAAAGGAAATGAGAGCAAACAACAGCGAACTTTTTGTTTTAATGCCCTTGCGGGCAAGTTGCCAGACAACGGCGGCAATGATTCCTACTACTGCGGGGAGAGCGCCTTTAAAAAAACCGATAACGTTCGGATTTTGGAAAAATTGAGTTAAAACAGCGGCAATCAGGGTAATTGAGATTAAGGAAGGAAGAATCGTACCGCTTAAAGCGACAAGAGCTCCTTTTAGGCCGTCAAGTTCCAGGCCTATCAGGATGGCCAGGTTGACCGCCATCGCGCCGGGCGTTCCCTGGGCCAGGGTAAGCAGTTCCAGAAATTTTTCTTCCGAAATCCACCTCTCTCTTTTAACCGTTAATTCCCGGACCAGCGGAAGCATTGCGTACCCGCCGCCGATGCTAAAAGAGCCGATTTTTAAAAAATTTAAAAAGATTTTTAGGAGCATCCGTTAATTTTACCAGGGAATAAGCGAGAACAGCGCCTGATATCCCGCCGGCATGACAGACCAGGATAGGCGTGCCGACCATGCCCAAGAGCAGAAAATCGAAGAGGAATTTCCCGGTCAAAAGCTCGTAACCGACCAGCAAAAACATAAGAAACAGAAAGACCGAGCCGATTATTTTATCCGTCCGTTCCCTGCGGAAGACCAGTTCCAGGATTCCGACGGCTGTTATTCCGTAGGTAATGCCGGAGAACCCGCGCAGCCCCACCGCCTGGACCCGGGGCGAAAACCATATCCCGGCCAGGAGGCTTCCGGCGGCCGCCGATATTACGTAAAAGAAACGCCGGAAGGTTCTTTTTTCATCCAGGGACAGGTAGACCAGAAAAAAAGGTGAACCGTCCAGAATGAGGTGGTACCAGGTAATGTGGGCAAAAAAACAGGTGATAATCCGCCACCACTCGCCTTCTTTCACCGGGCCGGGATAGAACGCCCAGCGGTCGGTATTGCCGCCCAGGATGAGAGGGTAATTTACCAGCGCCAGCAAGCCTATCAGGAGCCAGAAATCCCAGCAGCGGAAGAACGGCTTGTTTCTAATCATCCGACGGCGTCCAGGCGCAGCGGAAACCGTAGTTAATGCGTTTGAACGACGGCGGGTCCCAGTTGCGAAACGCAGAGCGGCAGTAGCCGGCGGAACTGTACCAGCCGCCGCCGCGCAACACGCGTCCCGGACCGCCGGATGGTCCCCGGGGATTATCTTTGGGACTGTTCTTGTAGTAGTTTTCGCCGTACCAGTCGCTGCACCATTCCCAGGCCGCGCCGTGCATGTCGTAGATACCGAGAGCGTTTGGTTTTTTGGCGCCGACCGGGTGGGTCTGTTTGTTGGAGTTGGCGGCGTACCAGGCGTAATCACCAAGGTTTGTTCCGGCATTGCTTGAGCAGTACTTGGTGTTTGAATCGGCCCGGCAGGCCTTCTCCCACTCTGCCTCGGTGGGCAGGCGCTTGCCGTAGTATTTGGCGTAGGCAGCCGCATCGTTCCAGGTGACATTGACGATGGGATGGTTATCCTGCCAGCCCCAGGGGGGAGCGGGAGGCATGTCTCTTCCGGTCTCCTGGCAGAACTTGCGGTAGCGGGCCACGGTTACCTCGTACTTGTCAATGTAATAGGCGTCAAGAAAGACCTTGTGCCGGGGGTTTTCCCAGCGAAGGTTTACTTCGCCTGCCGGAGAACCCATCAGGAACTCCCCGGCCGGAACCAGCAGCATGGGCGCGCCGTCCTTGCCGGCAATCTCCTTTTGCTCGGCGTTTAGAACGCCGGCCCACATAAAAAACGCTGTAATTATGGTCCCGGTTAATATTTTATTCATCAATGGTAACAACCCGGTTGCGGCCTTTCTGTTTGGCGCGATACAGGGCTTCGTCGGCATTTTTTATCAATGCCTGACTGCCGCCGATATCCAGTCCGGATACGCCGATGCTCACCGTTATGCGAACTGCCTGATGGTTGCTTTCTTCAATCTCCGTCAATTTGGATGATTCCACTGTTTTGCGTAAGCGTTCTGCCAAATAGCCCGCGACCGAGACTTTTGTATTCGGAGCTATAACCAGAATTTCCTCCCCGCCGTAGCGGACCGTGATGTCGGTGTCTCGAACAGTATCCACAATAAGTCTCCCCAGGTTTTTTTAAGACCCGGTCGCCAACGAGATGTCCGTAAGTATCGTTTGTTTTCTTAAAGTGGTCGATGTCAAGCATAAGGGCGGAAAGCGGCAAATCGTATCTATAGGCTTTCGCAATCTCTTCGTTAAGATGGCGCTCCAGGTAACGGCGGTTGTAGAGACCGGTCAAGGGGTCGGTGATGTTTTCCTGTTCCATGATGGTCATACGCCGAACATCAAAGGCGGTTTGCAATGACAGGGCGTTGACCAGCAATACAAAACACGCTACGGAAAAAAATACGGTGGGCACGATCAAATCAGAAAATGTATGGTAGTTGTTCCAGTTGGTTACGGCATACCTCAAGTAACCGGCAATGCAAAAAATAATCAGGGCGGTCAGTACGTACCACTTGTTTCGAATACGCCCCGAGGGAAAACGTTTGAAAAGACGGTAGACCGGAACAAGGGCAACAACGAGAAGGAAAACGCCGGCGATTATAAGCCTGCTTGCCAGGATAAATATTGCGTTCTGCATTGCATCCTGCATTTTTTAACCTTTTTCCCGGGCTTATATTTAAAATTTGGCGTTGTTCGATTTATTATTTTGGATGATGTTCCCGCCTTTCAAATTGTACTTCTTTTTGAAGCATAAGGTCAATTTTCTGTGTAAGTTCAATACAGAGATGAGAGTTTTAGGGCTATTGCATTGCGGCTCTTGGCTTTTCAGCCCGTACGCCGCGCAGGACTCGGCGCTATTGTCATTGCGAGCCCTTCGGGTTCTTTATGTAGCGCGAGGCTTCAGCCTCGCTTCGCTGGTCATTGCGAGTAGGACAGGCGTCCCGCCAACGAAGCGGTAGGACAGGCGTCCCGCCTGTCCTGA
>CAZBFL010000094.1:0-1761 GCA_964491175.1 uncultured bacterium | reverse complement strand
GTAGGACAGGCGTCCCGCCAACGAAGCGGTAGGACAGGCGTCCCGCCTGTCCTGAGCTCAGGGCCCGGCAATCTATTTTTATGGTTTCCGCACTTCAGCCCTTGCGCCGCACCGATTTCCAATTAGCATCTATTATCCTCTATTGATACCTATTATCCCCTATTTTCCTTTTGGCCAGGCACAAATCAGGCACAAGTGTTCTCCCCCCTTGACATAACAAAGTAGATGATTTAAACTAAAGGTAGCCATTTAAGGTCACCTTTAGTTCACAATATGAGAAAAGATTATATATCAAACCTGCTTCGGTCAAATAATACCGTCTTTACTTTTAAAGATATCTCTTTGATTTGGGGAGAAACTGACGCCAGGCGCGCCAGGAGAAGGATGTATCGCTATGTAAAATCAGGTAAACTGTATCCTATCCGCCGGGGGATTTACGCAAAAGATAAGAACTATGACAAATGGGAACTTGCTGTCAGGGTTTACACTCCTTCGTATATCAGTTTTGAAACCGTTTTAGCAAAAGCAGGAATTGTATTTCAATTCTATGAGCGGGTCTTTGCGGCATCATATCTAACCAGAGAAATAACCGCTGACAGGCAAACCTACTCCTACAGAAAAATCAAGGATTCCATTTTAACCAACCAGACCGGAATAGAGAAAAAGGCCAGCTACGCCGTTGCTTCCTCCGAAAGGGCATTTCTGGATGTTCTCTACCTGAATAAGGATTACCATTTTGACAATCTTTCATCCCTTGATTGGAAGAAGGTCTTTAATGTCTTACCCATCTACGCCAATAAGCGAATGGAAAAGAAAGTAAAGGAATATCAGAAGACGTCCAAAACCAGGGTTAAATAATTTCATGGCTCTACATATAGCAAACCACAGAACCATATTGCTTCAAATACTCAAAGATATCTACACCGACACGACGCTTGGTCCTATCCTGGGATTTAAAGGAGGTACTGCCGTCCACTTCTTTTACGAACTGGGCCGTTTTTCGGTTGACCTTGATTTTGACCTGCTGGACGAAACCAGGGAAAATTATGTTTTTGAGAAGACAGAAAGAATACTGAAAAATTTTGGAAGTATAAAGGAGCATTACAAGAAACGACACACACTTCTCTTTATCCTTTTTTATGACGATAAATCGCAGAACATAAAGGTGGAAATCAACCGGAGGAGTTTCGGTTCCCGCTATGAATTGAAGAATTATCTCGGCATCTCAATGCTGGTGATGGTTAAGGAGGATATGTTCGCCCATAAACTGGTTGCCATGATGGAACGCGGCAAGGTTGCCAACCGCGATATCTTTGATGTCTGGTTCTTCCTGAAAAACAACTGGTCGGTTAATAAGGAAATCGTGGAGAAACGGACAAAGATAGATTTCAAAGAATATCTCAAGAAATGCATCAAGTTCGTGGAATCTTTGAGCGACCGAAGCATCCTTGCCGGTATGGGCGAACTTTTAGATAGAAAACAGAAGACCTGGGTGAAGGCGCATTTGCGGGAAGATGTTTTATTCTTGCTGAAACTTCGCGTGGAGCAAGAAAAATAATTCAAAACCTATTTTTTCAGGTGGGCTTACAAGTAGGCCGCGCAGGACTCGGCTCTGCTGCCATTGCGAGTCCTTCGGGTTCTTTATGTAGCGCGAGGCTTCAGCCTCGCTTCACCTGTCTTAAAATCAGGGTGCGGCAATCCATTTTTAAGGTTTCCGCCCTTCAGCCCTTGCGCTGCACCGATTTCCAATTAGCATCTATT
>CAZBFL010000093.1:0-4925 GCA_964491175.1 uncultured bacterium | reverse complement strand
CATATGTGAATTATTTCCAGGCGTCTTTATGAGTTAGCGCTTTGGCGCGAGCCAATGTTTTATTTCTTGTTTTTGCTTTTTCTATCCAATAAGCATTTTCATAATACTCTATGGATTTCCGGATAAGGTCGCGGGCCTTGAGGGAAAGAGAAACCCCGTCCTTTTTGGCCAGTTTTTTTACCTTAAGATAGAGCGGTGGTTCCAGGACCACGTTTAATCGTGGTTTATCTGTAGGCATGTAATAAGTGTATCATAAGTGATGAACCAGGTCAATCATTGAGTCGGTGCAGTTCATACGGGTTTCTTAAGTTACCAATTCGAGGGTTTAAAAATTTGCCGACCGTCTTTTAGAATAACAGGGCTGGGCAGTTGGTATCGTATATATTGTTTCTTGCTTATAGAAAATGAACCAGAGGCCAGAGATGCCAGTTCTTTGTTCTTTCGTCTATACGGAAAAGCAAAAATAATCTTTTTTGTGTTAAAAAGCGTTTGGCATCTTCTGATTGCAGGAGACAAATCGGTATCACCGGAGACAATTACAATACTGTCACAACCACCTGCAAAACAAAGTTCAACGACTTTCACAGCCATTGCTACGTCGGTCTCTTTTTCTTCGTGTTTTAAAATCATACTCCTGCATCTGTGGCAATAGACGTCTTTTTCCTTAAAACGACCCAACTCAACTTCAATTTCTGTGGATTTAAGACACGAAAGATAATCTTGCTGTCGCTGAATTTTATCGGGATATTGATTTGCCAGATGATACGGAATAGCTGAGAAATAATAGATAGTTTCTAATTCAGCGTCTTTACCAAAAAGGGGGAGATAGGATTTACACAAGGAAGCAATGTCCAACCATTTCGTGGAATAACCCGTATCCTTCTTAAGATCTTTTACGGAATGATAGAGA
The DNA here is from genome assembly GCA_964491175.1 of uncultured bacterium. Taxonomy (GTDB): domain Bacteria; phylum Ratteibacteria; class UBA8468; order MWAK01; family MWAK01; genus JAHJUB01. Next base: position 4,015 of record CAZBFL010000093.1, on the reverse strand, counting down.
TTAAAACCATCGATTAAATAACTAATCTTTTTCATAAAAAACCCCCGGATCGTAACCCGGGGGTGGCCAGTGAGTTACCCCACTGGGGATGATTTTTAATTGTAACCATATTATACCACGATTCCTATCTCTGTCAACATTACGCCGGTCAAGTTATTTTTGCAACTGCTCGGATAGGATGAGGGCTTCGGCCACCTGGCGCATCGAGGTGCGGCGGTCCATGCTCTCCTTCTGGATGAAGCGAAAAGCCTCCTCCTCGCCCAGCCTTTTTTTACGCATCAGGATTCCTTTTGCCCGCTCAATCATTTTGCGTCCCGCCAGTTCTTCTTCAATGACCCGGGTCTTGACCATCAGGTGGGTATTCTCAATCGTTACCGCGGCCTGACTGGCCACCGTCTGGAGGATTTCAATCTCTTCTTCGCTGAATTCGTGGGGGGTGGAAGTATAGGTATTGAGCACGCCGATAACCTTGCCCCGCACCGCCAGCGGCACCGAGAGCATGGAAGCCAGACCTTCTTTCCGGGCCAGGTCCTTGTGTATGTATTCTTTTTCCGACTGGACGTCAAAGATCACAATGGGCCGGTTTTCAACCGCCACCTTGCCGGCCACCCCTTCGCCCATCTTCAGGTTGGGTTTGCGGATATATTCCGGGTTGATGGACTGGGTCGCTTTAATCTCCAGCTCTTTCTTGTCGTTCAGGAGCATCAGCGAACAGATTTTGGAGTTCATCACTCCGGCGGTCACGGTGACGATGAGGCGCAGGACGTCCTCCAGGTAAAGGTCGGAACTGATTGCGGCGCTGACCTTGCTCAGCGCATTCAGGATTTCGCCGGTGGAGTGTTCCTGTTTGGCGGTCCGTTTAGGTCGTTTTTTTTGTCCCATTTTTCTTCCCGAGTCTATTTTCCACGCGCAAAATTTCCCGGCGCAGGTTCTCCTGAATCAGGGCGCTGGTAAGGTCTCCCCGGCTTCGCTCGATGATGCCGCGGTCGTTGTCAACCATGCGGCGCAGACCGCGCAGGATCGCGTCCGGGTAGTCAAGCGAAAAGAGGAAAGAGTAAAAACTGTCCATTACGTAAAGGATGTGTTCCGCCTCGGCAAATTCCTGTTTGCGCAGGCGGTCCAGCAGGTGCCGCCGCATCTCGCCGATCGCCTCGGCCATCCCGTTGAGATATTCCGGCGCCGCAACCGAAAGTTCCGCCGGCAGGGGAAGCTTCTTGTCACCCAGGACCGCCAGGGTGATGGCGGCTTCCGCATACTCTTTTTCCGCCATGGTTACAAAACCGGCAAAGCGCAGGTCCGGTTCCTTCGCCAGCAATTTCTGTATCTCTTTCACCGCGCCGGACGCTTTTTTGAGGTCATTCTGCGCGTTTTGCCAGTGGCGCCGGTGGACTTCCTTGATGATTTCGGAAGCCATCCGGACAACTTCGCGGCAGGCCGGCATGACCTTTTCCCGCATCCGGTCTTTGTGGTCCAATTTTAACTCGATATCTTTTTTAACCAGTTTCAGCGTTTTTTCCATTTATCTCCTTAAAAAATTACCTGGTTTTACTAAATACATCCAGCATCGGCACCGGTCCATTTCCGGTAACTACTTCCGGCATCTTGCCGTCCCACTTCTCCACGGCTTTCATCTGCACTTCAATCGCCCTCAGCCGGAGAAGATTTTCGGTAACCTGCTCTTTTTGGAGGCGGAGAGATTCGGCTTCCGCCTTGGCCTTGGTTATCTGCTGCTGAGCTTCAAACTCTATCTTCTTAAGTTCATTTTGCGCTCTGAAAGCATCCTGCACCGCCGTGACTTTGAGTTCAATCGCCCTTGTAAACTCAGGGGAGAACTTGAAATCGGTGATGGAAATAGTGTCTACCATAATACCGTGTGTAGCCAGCCGGGTTTTAAGGCTTAACTCAATCATTTCTTTAACCTTTGGACGGTCTACCACCAGTTTTTCAGCGTCAAACTGGGAGATGGAGGCCTTTACCGATTCCTGTATCGCCGGGTCAATGATTCTGGCTTGATAATCCCTGCGCAGGGTGCGGTATACCTCGCATACTTTTTCCGGGTCAAGACTGTAATTAAGAGTTATCTGGGTGGTAACGTCCTGAAGGTCCTTGGATGCTGCCGCCGCCGAGATGGAATGGGCGACGGTCTGCACGCTCATCAGTTCCGCCCGTTCTATGGCCGGGATTAACACGTAGATGCCTTCCGGTAAAACCCTGCCCGTCACCGCGCCTAACCGAAGGACCACTCCCCTGGTGCCGGCCGGAATGGCTCCGATAGCGGGAAGAACAATCAAGGACAGGATGACCAGGATTACCCCACCTCCTAACGACGGAGTTATCTCAAGTCCAAATTTGCCGCGGCCGCGGTCCGATACCTTGAAGCCTACCTTTACCGCTATTGCCAAAACACCTAAAAATATCAACAGCTTCAATATCCCTAACATATACTGCCTCCCGTATTTATCAGATGCGCCATAAATCCGGCGCCGAAACCATTGTCAATATTTACCACCGCCACGTTGGGGCTGCAGGAGTTCAACATCGTCAGCAGCGGGGTCAAACCGGCAAAAGAGGCGCCGTATCCGACGGAAGTAGGCACGCCGATGACCGGTCTTCCGGAGATACCGGCTACTACCGAAGGCAGGGCGCCTTCCATGCCGGCCACCGCCACGATGCAGGCCGCTTTTTGAATCGTTTCCACCGAATCCAGGAGCCGGTGCAGTCCGGCCACGCCGGCGTCATAAACGGTCTTTACCCGGCTGCCCATTATCCGGGCGGTAATCTCCGCTTCCCCGGCAACCGGCAGGTCCGCTGTGCCGGCGCTGATGACCATAATGTAATTTTTGGAAGTCGGCTCGGATATCTTGCCGGTCAGGAGCCGCGCCTCCGGGAAATAGGTGAGTTTGGAAACCTTCTTTTGCAGCCGCGCCGCGCGTTTGGCTTCCAGCCGGGTCACCAGAAATTTCTCCGGGTGGTCCCGGACAATCTCCTTCACGAGCGCCAGCAGTTGTTCATCGGTCTTGCCCGGCGCGTAGATGACTTCCGGGAAACCGCAGCGCAGAGCCCGGTGCGTATCCAGCCGGGCAAACCCCATATCCCGGAAGGGCAGGGACTTCAGTTCCGCCAGCACCGTCTCCGCGTCCTTCCTCCCCGCCTTAAACTCCTGCAGCAACTTCCTTAAATGCTTCTCGTCCATATTCCATTGCGTAACTTTCTGGGTTTAACAATAGCAAGGCCTGGAAGATAAGTTCGTTTGTCCTGAAATCCTTTTCCACAGAAACGTACTGCGAGGCGATTACTTCCCGTAACCTTAATAATTCCTTCCTCTTGTTCTTGTTTCCCATCAGGCTGACGGTCAAGTCCAGCAGTTCAAATGCCCTTTCGTAGCAGTCGTTGACCGCTTCCCAATTGCTTTTTTTAATCCAGTGCCTGGCACGGCTTATCTCGCAGGCAATCATCAAAATCTGCTTGGCCTCCCCGAACTTCTGCCACTTCTCCGGCGTCAATGTTTTGTGCAGTTTTAAGGGGTACATAAACTATATAATCAAGTGATAAACAATTTCCGCAATCTTATTTTTTGTAATTTCATTTTTTATTTCCATGCTGTTATTTCCCAGGGCAGGCCGAATATTTATCAGGGCGGTGTAGGCGATCCAGTCGTCTTTTTTCTCTCCCAGATATAGATTGATTCCCCAAAGCGCGTTTTGTTGCGAACCGCCTTCAATCAGCATTCCCTCCAGGTCAGCATGCAGTTCTGCATCAACGGCAATAACTCTCTTGTCCACGTCAACCACCGCCTTAACCATTTTCTTGAAAAAATGGTTATAGTTATTTAAAACCTCTTCTTTCTTTATCGAGGTAGATATAATTTTCATTATTTAAATTTCCCCCGGGGGTACTCCAAAGCTGAGATTGCCGCGCTCCTGACTGCGACAGGCGGGACGCCTGTCCTACCGCTGTATTGGCGGGACGCCTGTCCTACCGCTGTATTGGCGGGACGCCTGTCCTACCGCTGTAT
>CAZBFL010000092.1:0-4949 GCA_964491175.1 uncultured bacterium | reverse complement strand
AAATAATGGTATACTTTATGTTTTAATTTTTTGCTAAAAATTTCACACCGGGAGGAAGATGAACTGGATCGGCGTAATTCCGATTATCGGCACCGTCGTTTGCATATCATTCGTCGCTTTTTTAATTCGTAAAATCAAGTCCGCCGACGAAGGCGATGAGGCGATGAAGAACGTCTCGGCCGCAGTCCGCGAGGGCGCTTTTGCCTATCTGAAACGTCAGTATACCAGCGTGGGAATCTACGCCGCTTTTTTCTTTGTCGTGCTGATTATCATGGAGTTGACCAACTTCCTGCCCCTCTTTTCCGGAGCCGCCTTTCTGACCGGCACCCTCTGCTCCGCCCTGGCCGGTTTTATCGGAATGAATATCGCCACCCAGAGCAGTCACCGCACCACCGCGGCGGCCCGCTACTCCTTAAACGGGGCGCTGCGCATCGCTTTCTCGGCCGGTTCGGTTATGGGGTTAACGGTCGTTGGCCTGGCCCTGGCGAATTTAGGCGTCTGGTACCTCATTCTAAAATGGTACTACCGGTTCTGGCCTGAAGCCGAGATGATACGCAAAATCGGCGCTACCCTGTTCTGTGCCGGAATGGGCGCCAGCGGACAGGCGCTCTTTGCCCGGGTGGGCGGCGGAATCTTCACCAAAGGCGCGGACGTCGGCGCGGACTTAGTCGGCAAGGTAGAAATCGGGATTCCGGAAGATGATCCCCGGAATCCTGCGGTCATCGCGGACAACGTCGGAGATAACGTCGGAGACATTGTGGGCATGGGCGCCGACCTCTACGAATCCTACCTGGGTTCCATCGTCGCGGCTATCGCCCTTTCGGTTGCGGCCGGTCTTTCTTACGGCGGTATTGCCCTGCCCATGATTTTTGCGTCCGCCGCCGCGGTGGCTTCCATCATCGCCACTTTCTTTGTCCGAACCGGCGAAAAAGCCTCGCAGGCGCAGTTGCTGTCGGCCTTGCGCCGGGGCACCTACGGCGCTTCGGCCCTGACCGCCGTCTTTGCTTTTATCCTGGTCCGGGCCATTATGCCGGACCACTTCGGAATATTCTGGGCGATTATGGCCGGCCTGGTCGGGGGAAACCTCATCGGCTTCATCACGGAATACTTTACTTCGGACAATTACCGGCCTACCCGGCAGGTTGCGGAATCGGCCAAAACCGGTCCGGCGACCGTAATTTTAGAGGGAATCGCCACCGGCATGCTTTCCGCCCTGGCGCCGGTCCTGGTTGTGGTTGTTGCCTGCCTGACCGCCTATTATCTGGCCGGCGGGAAAGTTCTGCCCGAACTGGGTCTTTACGGTATTGCCATAGCTGCGGTCGGCATGCTTTCCACCCTGGGAATTACCCTGGCAACCGACGCCTACGGTCCGGTAGCGGATAACGCGGGCGGAAATGCGGAGATGACCCACCAGAAACCGGAAGTCCGGGAGAGAACCGATGCTCTTGATTCGCTGGGAAACACAACCGCCGCCACCGGAAAAGGACTGGCCATCGGTTCCGCCGCCCTGACCGCCCTGGCGCTTTTAGTCTCTTTCCGGGACCAAATCAACCTGCTTGTGCCGGAAAAACTGACCTTTTCCGTGATGGACCCCAACCTCATCACCGGCTTATTCATCGGCGCGGTCTACCCGTTCTTCTTTTGCTCTATGACGATTAAGGCGGTGGGCCGGTGCGCCCAGCGAATCGTGGAAGAAGTACGCCGGCAGTTCCGGACCATCGTCGGACTGATGGAAGGCAAAGCCAAACCGGATTACGCCCGGGCGGTGGATATTTGCACCCGGGGCGCTTTAAAAGAGATGCTGGCTCCTTCAATTATCACCATCCTCACGCCGATTACGGTGGGAATCTTTTTAGGGGTGGCCGGCGTAATGGGGCTTCTGACAGGCGCCATCACCTGCGGCTTTGCGGTCGCGCTCTTTATGGCAAACTCCGGCGCCGCCTGGGACAATGCCAAGAAGTACATTGAAAAAGGAAATTTGGGCGGTAAAAAGTCCGACCCGCACAAGGCGGCGGTCATCGGTGATACGGTGGGCGACCCGTTTAAAGATACCTCCGGTCCGTCCTTGAACATTATGATTAAGTTGCTGGCAATCGTCTCGATCGTCTTCTCCGCCCTGATTGTCAAGTTCAGCCTTTTTTAAAATGGATAGGCTGCCGGCAGTTTCCTGAAGGGGATAAATTATGGGAAAGAAATGCGCTGTTTGCGGAAAGAGTCAAAAACCCGGAATGTTATTAAGCCATTCCCACCACCGGACTAAAAGATTTTTTGGAGCCAATCTTCAAAAAATCAGGACCACCGTCGGCCGAATACTGGTCTGTACCAGCTGTCTTAAAAGCGGCAAGGTAACCAAACCGTCCGCGCCTCCGGAAAAATCTCCTTGAGAAAAAATCAGGGACCGATACTTTCCCGCAAACTCTTTATCTCCAGTTCCACCGAACTGATTCCATCCTCTTCGGACAGTTTGGGGGTATAGGCAACGTCCACCAGCAGACCGGCCGGTAAATCCGCCTGCATTTTTGCCATGCCGAAACCGATCGCCTGACGAAAAGTCCGTCCGTGCTTCAACCATAATTTTAAGTGGTTCTTGCCCACCACCCGGCTATACCTCTGCACCTCCAGGCCGAAACTGGCCAGAACCGGGGCCGGATTATCCTGGCCGTAAGGCGCAATCATCTCAATCTCCCGGACAATATCCGGCGTCAACTTTGAAAGTTCCAGTTGCGCTTCAATCCGGCTGCGCTCCTCCAACTCCCCGACTTTTAACCGTTTTTCCGCCAGCATCTCCATCTTCCGGCGGAATTCATTCAGCCGGTCCGGCAGGATTCCAACACCCACCGCTTTCTGGTGTCCGCCGAAAGAAGTCAGGAGAGACCGGCAGGATTTAACCGCCTCAAAAAGATGGAAACCCGGAATGGAACGACCGCTTCCTTTGGCCAGGTGCGGCGTGATTCCAAAGATAATCGCCGGCCGGTGATAGCGGTCGGCGATCTTGCCGGCAACGATGCCGACCACGCCCGGATGCCAGTCCTTGTTTCCCAAAATAATTATGGGACGTTCGCTCAGGTTTTGCTCTTCGACTTCGCGGCAGGCCGTTTCCAGCACCTTCTGCTCCAGCCGCTGCCGCTTACGGTTGCCCTGCTCCAGCATCTCCGCGCCGGCGGCGCGCTCCGATTCACTCTCGGTCAAAAACAATCCGAGGGCCAGGTCGGCCGTGGAAAGACGCCCGGCCGCATTAATCCTCGGACCGATAATCCAACCCACCGTCTGGGTATCAACGCGTCCGCGCCTGACTCCGGCCTGCCGGAAAAGTTCACGAAAAGCAGGCCGGGGCGAATGACGGAGTATTTCCAAACCCAGGCGGGTAAGGATGCGGCTTTCTCCCCGGAGCGGGGACAGGTCCGCAATGGTGCCGGTGGCCACCAGGTCAAGGTAATCCCTCCCTACCTGGTCTTCGGAGAAACGGAGCCGGTTTCCCCGCGCTGACAGGGCAACCGCCCGGACCAGTTCAAAAGCCACCCCGACACCGGAAAGGGTCTTGAACTCCTCTTTCCGGCCCAGGTGAGGATTTACCAGGGGCACACCTTCCGGAACCTGGTCAGCCGGCAGATGATGGTCGGTGATGATGACGTCAAGATCAATCCCTTTCGCTTTTTCGACCACGGCCGCCGCGCCGATGCCGCAGTCAACCGAAATTACCAGCCCGATCCCGTGCTTCTTCCTGGCTTCGCGCAAGGGATTGAAGTGCAGGCCGTAGCCCTCTTCAATCCGGTGGGGAATAAAAGTAAGAACCGGCAGGCCGGCTTCGCGTAAAAAAAGAGTCAGCAGCGCCGTGGCCATTACGCCGTCTGCGTCATAATCGCCGTAAACCAGTACCGGCTCTTTATTTTTCAGGGCTTCTCCGACCCGCGCCGCCGCCTCTTCCATTCCAAACAGGTCAAACGGGTCGGAAAGATTATTGAAATCGGGGTTGAGGAAAGTCTTGCCTTCCCGGTCGTCTACGATACCGCGGTTCAGCAACAGGGAAGCCAGGAAAGGGGAGATGGCTAACTTTTCGGCCAGGTCTGACTTCAGATTTTCATCCTGTGAAACAAATTCCCATAACTTGCTATTCATCAACTTTGCACACAATCTCTTTCTGCTGATTCTACGCTGTTTCAACCAATTTCTGCAGTTCTTCCGGGGTTATCTCCGAAGGGTTGGTCTCCTCAAAACGTTTTTCGCCGATGAGGAGCGCCGGGATACGACCGACGTTATGGTAAGCCATCTCAACCAGACCGTCGGTGGTTCCGATATCATAATAGGCAAAAGGGATGGAGAGGTGGGTAAGTTTCCGCTTCCACCCTTCGCAGAGCGCACAACCTTCTTTTCCGAATAAAATAATTTTTTTCATCTTTTTTTCTTGCGGTCAATGGTTATCCCGGCTTCGGCCAATATGCTTCGGGCGAATTCGTCCGGATAATCGCCGGCGATCACAATCCGGCTGACCCGGCAGTTGATAAGCATCTTGGCGCAGGTAACGCAGGGCTGGCAGGTGACGTAGAGAGTCGCTCCGGTAATCGGCACGCCGTAAAGAGCCGCCTGAATTATGGCGTTCTGCTCCGCGTGCAATCCCCGGCATAATTCCTGCCGCTCTCCGGAAGGAATCCCGCGCTCCTCGCGCAGACATCCGATGTCAAGACAATGCCTGAGGTTGGCCGGCGCGCCGTTATAACCGGTGGTCAGGATGCGTTTTTCGCGCACCAGGACTGCGCCTACCTGGCGCCGCCGGCAGGTGGAACGGGTGGCAACCAGTTCGGCAATCTCCAGAAAATAATTGTCCCAATCCGGCCGTTTTTTCATTCCAATAGGCGTGTGGGGGCGGATTTACCCGCCCCCACATTAAAAATTTGATGCGTTTGCGCGGAATAATTTAATCTTTGCTATTTCTTTGACCTCTGGAAATACCC
>CAZBFL010000091.1:1617-5039 GCA_964491175.1 uncultured bacterium | reverse complement strand
GCGCGTCCTTGCGCATTTTAAAAATATCCACCGGCTCGGATTGGCTGATAATTGCGGCGATCTTGCCGCTGGCCACGATTTTTATGCCGTTACAGCCGGTAACTTCCGGGGCCGGCGCCGGAACAACACCGTAAATATATTGACTCATATCAGACATGTTCTTTCCTGAAATCAAAACCCGAAATCCGAATATCGAAATCCGAAACAAATTCAAATGACCGAATATCAATGACAAAAACACACGAAATATTCTACTCTTTCCGCCAGAGGCAGATCCGCCTTAAGCGGAGAACTTTGAACATTTGAATTTCGATATTGTTTCGAATTTCGGATTTCGAATTTACTTTCCTTCCAAAATCTGTATAAAATGTTTCTTCGCAATAGTGGGACCATCTTTATCCTTACCCTCATCCATCATGCCTTCGGCTTGATAAAGATATTCCCGGATGGCCGCCAAGGTGGCCTTGCGGCAGTAACCCTCAAGGTCGGAGCCGGTTTTACCTTCGGTGCGCCGCGCCAGTTCCGACAAATCGACATCCCTGGCCAGCGGTTTGTTACGGGTATGAATCTTGAAAATGGCTTCGCGTGTTTTTAGGTCCGGCAGGGGCAATTCAAGGATAAAATCAAACCGCCCGCTGCGTAAGATTGCCGGATCAACAATATCGGGCCGGTTGGTAGCGGCCAGAACCACCACCCCTTTCAATTCTTCAATTCCATCCATCTCGGCCAGAAACTGGCTTACCACCCGTTCGGCAACGTGCGAATCCCCACCCGAGCCACGGCGCGGCAGGAGACTGTCAATTTCGTCAAAAAAGAGAATGGCCGGGGAAGCCTGCTTGGCGGTTTTAAAAACCTCGCGGACCGCCCGCTCGCTTTCGCCGACATACCGGGAAACAAGTTCCGGTCCTTTGACAGATATAAAATTGACGCCTGATTGTTTTGCCACAGCCTTTGCCAGAAGCGTCTTGCCCGTTCCCGGCGGGCCGGAGAGCAGAATGCCCTTGGGCGGCGTGGAGTGGGTCTTGAAAAAGACCTCGGCATGTTTCAGCGGCCATTCAACTGCTTCCTTCAGAGTCTGCTTCATTGAATCAAGGCCGCCGACATCGTCCCAGGAAACATCGGGCACTTCTACAAAAACTTCCCGGATGGCCGAGGGCTCAACCTCTTTCATAGCTTCCAGAAAATGGTCCATGGTAACTTCCAGTTTCATCAGCGTATCGTAGGGAATATCGGCCATCTCAAAATCTATGTTCGGGAGAATTGTCCGCAGGGTAATCATGGCCGCTTCACGGACTAAGGCCTGCAGATCAGCCCCGACAAACCCGTGGGTTATCTCTGCCAGGCGGTCAAGGTCAACATCCTTGGCCAGGGGCATACCCCGGCTATGAATTTGCAGAATCTCGTGCCGCCCGTGCCGGTCCGGAATGGGAACACAAATTTCACGGTCAAAGCGGCCTGGACGGCGCAAGGCGGTGTCCAGCGTGTTGGGAATGTTGGTGGCGCCGATGACAATTACATTCCCACGCGATTCCAATCCATCCAGCAGCGCAAGCAACTGGGCGACCACCCGGCGCTCTACCTGTTTTTCGCCGCCCATATCCTCGCGCTTGGGGGCAATGGCGTCTATTTCGTCAATAAAAATGATTGCCGGGGCATGTTTCTGGGCGTCTTCAAACACGCCGCGCAGGCGTCCCTCGCTCTCGCCGTAGAATTTACCCATGATTTCGGGTCCGGAAACGTGGGTAAAATACGCTTCGGTTTCATGCGCCACGGCGCGGGCAATCAGGGTTTTGCCCGTGCCCGGGGGACCGTGGAGAAGGACGCCTTTGGGAGCTTCAACACCAAGCCTTTCAAAAATTTGCGGAAACCTGAGCGGAAGCTCTATCATTTCGCGGATACGCTGAATCTGGGAGGAAAGACCGCCAATATCCTCGTAGGCAATGCCTTCCGATTTCGTTTCACCCGGCGCTTGGGATTCAATCCGGATGCACGTTGTGGTTGTGATGACCACCACGCCGGACGGCGCGGTGTCGGAAACGGTAAAATCACAATAACGGGAGCCGAAAAGCGAGGCGCGCACCATATCGCCGGTGGAAACGGCCAGCCCGGCCAGCAGGGAGCCGAGATATTGCGTGTCCTTTTCGCGCTGGGCGTTGCCGGCCAGGGACAACGCTTTGAGCGTGATTTTGCCGGCGGGAGTCGCGTCTGTTTTGCAAACGCGGACTTTTTCATCAATGCCGATCTGCGCGTTTTTACGGCAAAGTCCGTCTATCTGGATAATATGCTTGCCACGTTCTTCGGAATAACAGGGCATTGCCTTCACCGGCGTTTTTCGCTTGCCTTCAATCGCGATAATATCGCCGACATCCAGGCCGAGTATTTTCATCTCATCCGGATCAATGCGGGCAATGCCCCGGCCGACGTCCTTCGGCAGAGCCTCCTTGACTTTGAGAGTCAATGAGTTAACGGGGCGATGAGTTGATGAATTTGAATGACCACCCATTTATTCTTCCTCCCAATTATACCTCAATTAAATAACCGCTCCCGGAAACGGTCCAAGGCGCCCAGCCCCTTGACGGCGCGCTCTTGCAAGGAAACAATCGTTATTTGCAGGTTTCCGAACTTTTTTTCTATCCGGTTTATTTCTCTTTCCTGCTCTTTTTTTCTGGCCCGGCAGAACTCGCAATCCCGCGACTCCAGAACATTGTTCACAACCAATTGTCCGACTTTCATGCCGTAATCATTCAGGGTTTTTATCATTCTTTCGGTTTCCCTGATCGCCATATCCTCCGGAATGGTAACGGCAATAAATTCGCACTTGCTTTGATCTTTCAGAAGGCCTTCTATCCTTTTTACGGTCTTTTTCATCTCTATCAGGAAATCATCGCCTTCGTCGGGATCGTATTTGCCGGAAAACGTTTTTATCATATACCGGTATTTCCAGCGCATTTTAGCCAGGACCTTGATCCATTCATCCAGCAATTCCGGCATGGTCAGAAGTCGGAGAGCATGACCGGTGGGGGCGGTATCCACGATGTATTTATCGAATTTCGCCGCGTCTATCAGATCAATTATGACCTTGAACCCCATCACTTCATCAATGCCGGGAATAGGAAGGCTGAAAAGGGCACCAACGTCCTCGCGATCCAGATAAGTGGAGGTGTCGAATATCTTCTTTATCTGACTTTCGTATTTGACCTTAAATTGAGAAAGAACCTTTTCCGCGCTCACTTCCAGGGCGCCCAGGTTTTTTACGCCTCTTACTTCCCTCGCTTCATCCCCGACTTCCCGGTCCAGACTGTCCGCGAGGGAGTGGGCAGGATCGGTTGATATTGCCAAAGTCTTAAAACCTTCTTTCGCCAAATAAAGCGCCGTGCTTGACGCGCAGGTCGTCTTGCCCACCCCCCCTTTTCCGCCGAATA
>CAZBFL010000091.1:0-1517 GCA_964491175.1 uncultured bacterium | reverse complement strand
TTCACTTCTTAATTCTGACTTCCAGAATGCCGTTCCGATACGCAGATGTCATATTTTCAATCTTTGCCTTGACAGGCAAAAGAACTTCCTTGCGGTATTTCCGGTCGCCGGTCTGGGCGGAGATTTCCAGGATATCATCCTTCAAATCCAGCTTGATGTCGTTCTCATTCAGCCCGGGCATTTCTGCGCAAACGCGTATTTCATCCTTTTCATCAAATAAATCGGTGATTGGCTCCCTTTCCTCCTCAACTTTCGGACCTTTGGGCGTCTTCTTAATATTCCCGAAGGGCTCCACGACCGAGTGGCCGCCTTCCATGGTCTTTATGGAAACGCCAAAGACTCCCTTCATGCCTTTTTTCAAGTGGCTTAAGTCTATTTCGCCCTCTTTTTTGACTTCGCCGCCGGCCTCCTTCAGTTCTGAAGCCAGGTCCACTAATTTCTCAAGCCCCTTGAACAAACCACCCAGGCTGAAATCAATACCGACTTCTTCTTTCTTTTTTCTTATCATGGCCTTTCTCCCCTCCTTTAATAATTTATCGCCATCCGGTTCCGTGAAATTCTTATTTTATTTTCCCCTCTTACCTTTTGAATATTCTCTCTTTGGCTCTTGATTTTGAATAACCAGCTCTTTTCGACCGCATCTTTGCCTTTTTCCGTCAGACGGCATATTCCTTTGAAGGCGTTAAAATCAACATAGCCGCTTCTTTCCAGGCCCTTACAGATCACATAGGCATAATGCGCGCTTATCTTCAACGCCTGCGCCAGCAAATAATAATGCAGGGCATCCTCATTCCCGGCAATGACATCCAGCGCTTCCTGCTCCATGCCGGTCATTCCTGGTCTCCGTTTATCGTCCGCCGGCTGCCGGCTCAACCGTCAGGCTGATTTCGCCTTCGCCTCCAGCCGGTCTAATCTCTTCTTCAGGGCAACGTTCTCTTTCTCCATTTTTTCCAACTCGGTCTTTTTTGCTTTTGAAGACAGATAAGAATCCTGTTCCCACCAGTTGATGCCCATTTCTTTGGCTTTGTCAACCGAAGCGATCAGGAGACGGATTTTAATGGTCAACAGGTCAATATCAGCAACCTGGATGCGGATATCGCCGGCAATAACGATTCCTTTATCAAGTACCCGTTCCAGGATATCGGCCAGATTCGTGGCGCTAATGGCATGCGTTATTTGTTCAGACATAGTTTATTCCTCTTTCGTAATCCCTTCCTTGCGGCGGTAAGAAAGGACTTCCAGATCATCGGCCAATTTAATCTCATAGATATTTTTATCCTGGACCCTGGTCGGCAGGCCTAATGCTCTGATGAAGGAGCTTTCTTCATAAACCTCCGCTTCCCCCAGCCAGCCATTATCGGCCTTTTCCACTCTGATTAATTTAGAATCTTTCCCCAGGGTTGTTTTAATAAATTTTTTAATCGCCTGGCTTGCTTCTTCAATTTTCATAGTCTGCTCCTCCACTTGGTTATTTACCTCGTTAGAAAATATCGTCCGCAAGCGGATATCCTACATGT
>CAZBFL010000090.1:1655-5059 GCA_964491175.1 uncultured bacterium | reverse complement strand
GCCACCTGGTCTTCTCCACCCTGCATACCAATGATGCCACCGCCGCCGCCACCCGTTTAATTGACCTTGGAGCCGCGCCTTTCCTGGTGGCTTCTTCGCTTCAGGGTGTGATGGCCCAACGGTTGGTCCGGCTGCTCTGTCCTTCCTGTAAAGTTCATGACCAGCCGACCGAGGCGGAGAAAGAACTTTTAAGGATCGCACCGGACGAAAAGGTTGATATCTGCCGGCCCGGCGGCTGCAACGACTGTAATAATACCGGGTTCCGCAGCCGGAAAGGGATATTTGAAATCTTTCTCGTAAACGATGAAATACGGCAGTTGATTTTACGCAAGGCGCCCAGCAGTGAAATAAGGCTTGCTGCCCGCCGCTCCGGTATGCGCACGATGGGCGAAGACGGGTTGCTTAAGGTAAAAAAGGGCATAACCACTTACGAAGAAGTGATTTCGGCCACTGGATTGGACTAAAAACAGTGAATAGTAAACGGAGGGAAAGATGGCTTTACCGTTAGATGAACTATTGACGCGAATCATTAAAGAGGACGGGTCGGATCTGCATCTTCATTCTCATCGTCCGCCGACGATGCGGCTGCACGGAAGTCTGATAGATATGGATCGGGAGCCGCTCACCCCGGAAGACACCGTCGGCTACATGAAAGCGATTACCTCCCACCAGCACCAGGAAGAACTGGCTAAAATCGGCAGCACCGATTTCGGATTTGCTTTTAAAGATCTGGCCCGGTTCCGGGTGGCCGTTTATCGCCAGAAAGGCGAGGTTGCAATCGCACTGAGGCTTATCCCTTATAAGTTTTTTTCTTTTGAGTATCTGGGTCTTGGTCCGAAGGTAGTTGAACTTATGACCCGGCCCCGGGGTCTTTTCCTGATAACCGGTCCGACCGGTTGCGGCAAAACAACCACCCTGGCAACCATGATCAACTACATTAACGAGACGATGGACCGGCACATTATTACTATTGAAGACCCGATTGAATATTACCACCAGCACAAAAAGTCCATTATTTCCCAGCGGGAGTTAGGCGTTGACCTGCCGGATTTTTCCGAGGGTTTAAGAAGGGGCTTGCGGCAGGACCCGGATGTATTCCTGGTCGGTGAAATGCGCGATACCGAAACGATCCGGGCGGCCATAACCGCCGCCGAAACCGGGCACCTTGTTTTTGCGACCCTGCACACTACCGGCGCTTCCCGTACCGTCGACCGGATCGTAGAATCGTTTCCCATTGAAGAGCAGGAACAGATCCGGGTGATGCTTTCGGCTTCCATCTTAGCGGTTGTTTCACAGCAGCTTTTACCCCGGACCGATAAAAGAGGGCGCATTGCGATTTACGAGATAATGGTCGCCACGGCGGCTATCGCCAACCTCATCCGGGAAAAGAAAACCTACCGGATTGTCTCCGAGATTCAGACCGGAATGAAACACGGTATGAAGACGATGGACCAGTCTTTACTGGAAGCTTATTTTCGCGGTATAATAAGCCGTCAGGATGCAATTGAATCCTCTTACGACGGAGAACAATTGGAAAAACGCCTGACGTCGGTCGATCAGGACACGGCCGCCGCACCTAAAGTATAAACGGAGTTAGTTGCAGGGGAATTTCGAAAATGGCCGCAAAATTATTGGGTCAGGTACTGAAGGAGATGAGCCTGATATCCGAAGAGCAGCTGCGGGTTGCCTTGGAAGAGCAGCAGCGAACCGGGAAATTTCTGGGGCGGACTCTGGTCGACCTCCATTTTATTGACGAAAAGGTTTTGCGCCGGGTACTTTCGGTTCAAAGCGGGGTAGAGATGATAGACCTGGCTAAAAAAGATATCCCGCCGAACATAATCAGATTAATTCCGGCCGTTATTGCGAAGACCTATCAAGTGCTCCCGGTAGGCGAGGAAGGACGGGAAACGATTATCGTTGCAGTCAATGACGTTTTAAACGATTTTGTCCAGGAAAACATTCGTTTTACCGTCGGCCGAAAAGTGAAGATGGTGCTGGCTGATCCGAAAGAGCTTGATGCCGCCCTGGAGAGATATTACGGCCGGGAGATGATGTCCATCAGCGAAATTATGGATTATTTCGCAGAAACGGACGTTAATCTTGGAGTAAAAGTCAATGCCGAACAGACAACCGATGTTTCCACCCTGGAAGAACTGGCCAACCAGCCGCCGGTTACCAGCCTTTTTAACGTAATCCTTCTTCAGGTATGCAAGGACAACGCCAGCGATATACACCTGGAACCGTTTGAAAACGATTTTCGGGTGCGTTACCGCGTTGACGGAAAACTGTACGACCTTGTTCATCCGCACAAGGATTTGGCTTTCGGGCTTTTCTGCCGGTTCAAAATTATGTCCGGAATGGATATTTCCGAAAGGAGGCTTCCCCAGGACGGCCGGCTGGAATTTCACACCGGCGGCCGGGACCTTGATTTGCGTCTTTCCACGGTTCCGACGGTTTTCGGGGAATGCCTGGCGGTGCGCGTTCTGGACCGGACCCGGGTTGATTTCCGCCTGGATAATATCGGGTTGTGTACCGGTGACCAGGAAAAGATTGAAAACCTGATTAAGGTGCCGCAGGGAATTATGCTGGCCACCGGTCCCACCGGTTCCGGAAAGACTACTACCCTCTATGCGTCTCTCAAGGAACTTAACTCGCCGGACATCAAATTGATTACAACCGAAGACCCGGTGGAATATCTCTTGCCCGGCGCCATCCAGGTGCCGATCAGGGAAAAGATCGGGCTCACTTTCTCTTCTTGTCTGCGCTCTATTCTGCGCCAGGACCCGGATATTATCTTTGTGGGAGAAATTCGGGATTTGGAAACGGCGGAGATCGCTATTCAGGCCAGTTTAACCGGACACCTGGTAGTTTCCTCCCTGCACACCAACGATGCGCCCAGCGCGATTACCCGTCTAATGGATATGACGATCGAACCATACCTTCTTTCTTCCACGATTATCGGTATTGTCGGGCAGCGTCTGGTGAGGACGCTTTGTCCGGAATGTAAAAAGGCGTACACGCCGAATGAGCTGGAACTGATGGAAGTTGGTTTAAAGCCGGAAGAGGTTAAAGATCAAAAGTTTTATCAACCCCAAGGTTGTTCGCGGTGTAAAGGCGGGTTTCGGGGCAGGACCGCTCTGTTTGAAGTACTGGTACCCAACGAAGAGTTGTGGGCAATGGTTACCGCCCGAAAATCGCTGAATGAAATTCGGAAAAAGGCCGTGGAGCAAGGGATGCACACCATGATTGTGGACGGCCAGGAAAAGATTCTAACCGGAGTAACCACTATCGCGGAAGTTAGTCACGAGATTCACGGTTATGCCTAAAAGCAGGACAGGCGTCTCGCCTGTCAAAAAAGATGGGAACTTTTAAATACAGCGGTTTTGACGGAAAAGGTAAGATTG
>CAZBFL010000090.1:0-1645 GCA_964491175.1 uncultured bacterium | reverse complement strand
ATTGCAGGCGGCGATTGCGTCGCTTAAGGAACGGGGTTTGACCCTTTCCGATCTGGCGGAAATGAGAGCGGCAAAAAAGACGCCGGCTGCAGGAAGAACCGCAACGGCCGGACCGGCGGTAAAGGCGAAAAAGAGCGGTTTGTCTTTATCCATCGGCGCCGCCGTAATTAAAACAAAAGCGCTGGCGGTCATTACCCGACAATTGGCAACTCTTTTAAGTTCCGGGCTTGCGCTGCTGCGCGCGCTGCGTACCATCAGGGACCAGCAGAAAGGGAGTTCGGCCGAGGTTGTAGAAAGCCTGGCGGCCGAGGTGGAACAGGGAGCGCTTCTTTCTCAGGCGATGGCGAAGCATCCCAAGAGTTTTCCGCGCGTTTACATCGCCATGGTCCGGGCCGGCGAAAGCAGCGGTTCCATGGACAGCGTCTTAAACCGCCTGGCGGAATTCGCGGAAAAGGACGCGAAGTTGCGGGGAAAGATAAAAGCGGCCATGGCGTACCCGACGGTAATCGTAATCGTCGCCACCGGCATAGTCGCTTTTATTATGTTAAAAATCGTGCCGGTATTTGTCACCATATTTAAAGATTTTGAAGCCGGGTCGCTGCCGGCCGCCACTCAAATGCTTATCTTTATGAGCGGGTTTTTGACCACCCGTCTCTGGCTCGGTATTCTGATACTTGTAGCGCTTATTGTTCTTTACCGGATTCTTTTCCGCATTCCCACCACCCGTTATATGATCGATTCCACCAAAATTAAACTTCCGCTGGCCGGGCCGGTAATATATAAGACCATTATTGCCCGGTTTGCCCGGACCCTGGCAACCTTAATTACCAGCGGCGTTCCCATCTTAACCTCTTTTGAGATTGTGCAGGAAACCGTGGGTAATCAGGTGATCAGCCGGGCGATCGGAAAAGTGCACGATGAAGTAAAGGAAGGCGCCGGCGTGAGCAACCCCATGGTTAAAACCAGCGTTTTCCCGGCGATGCTGGTCAACATGGTGGCCGTGGGCGAAGAAACCGGCACCCTGGATGCGATGCTGGATAAGGTGGCCGATGCCTATGAAGATGAGGTGGACCGCGCCGTAGAGGCGTTATCGTCAATGATCGAACCGGTCCTGATCGTGTTTATGGGCGGCGTAGTCGGATTTATCGTTATCGCTCTTTTTATGCCGCTTATTAAACTTGCCATGAGTATGTCCGGTGGTTAATCGTAAGGTCATCAGGGGCTTTTCCCTGGTGGAAGTACTGATTGTTTTAGCCATCGGAACTATTCTGGCCGGTTTTCTTTTACCGGCCGGCCAGAAAGCAAGACAGCGGGGACTGCTTACCAAAACCCAGGCAACTATCACTGCAGTTGAAACCGCCCTTTCCCTGTACGAAACCGATTTTGGCGATTATCCCGCCCATTCCGGCACCTTCCGGGAGGTGTTGCAACTCCTGACTGAAGAGACCGGAAATTCTCGTTGGAAAGGTCCCTACTTGCGTTTTAAAGAAAAAGACCTTCAAGCCGGGGAACTGTTGGACCCGTGGAGGGAACCCTACCGGTATCAATACCCGCAGCACGCGCACCAATCAACGCCCTTCCTCCTTTTTTCCTGCGGACCCGATCGTAAAGAAGGGACGGAAGACGATATAGGCAACTGGTAACG
>CAZBFL010000089.1:0-5067 GCA_964491175.1 uncultured bacterium | reverse complement strand
CACTGCAATATCGGCCCGAAATATGTCTGTCTAGATGGCCCGGTATTTACCTATGAACAGATTAAGGACGAACCGGAGATATGGGCGTAAAAAAACTGGTCGTTGATTTTGAGGTCTGCCGGAAGTGTAAGGACTGCGTCATCAAGTGCAGTTTCCCCTTCCATCCGGCGAATGACGGTTCGCTGACGCTGCGCGAGATAATTGCCTGGCAGGTGGTCTGCCGGCGCTGCAATCAGCCCGGTTGCGTCCCGTCCTGCCCGACCGAAGCGCTGAAAAAGAGGGAAGACGGCCTGATTGAGCGTTCCAACATCCTGTGCATCTCCTGCAAATCCTGCACTATCGGCTGTCCCTTCGGAACCATCTTTCCGGAACTGGTTCCGTATCTGACGACCGGCTGCGATTATTGTCAGAACCGTCTGGCCGAAGGCGAAAAACCGCTTTGCGTCCAGAGTTGTCCGCTGGGCGCCATTGAATACCGCGAGGTCACCGAAAAAGAAAAAACGGCTGCGATAAGCCCGGATACGGTCGCCGGCCTCGCCACGCCCTGGCAGAAAGTCGTTGAAGAAAAGAAAAAATGAAAAAATCAGGTCATTGCGAGGAGCGATTTTTGCGACGCGGCAATCTCATCCTTGAAACGGGATTGCCGCGCAAACTGCGCTCGCAATGACAAGCGAACAATGGATATAATTTACTTCCTGGTTTTTCCCGGATTCCTCTTCGCCGGCCTGGTCGGATTAGTCGCCACCTGGGTTGACCGGAAAGTCACCGCCCGTCTGCAGTGGCGGATGGGACCTCCTTTCCTCCAGCCCTTTTACGACCTCGGCAAACTTCTGGCCAAAGAGGTTACCGTTCCAACTGCCGCCGACCGGGTGACCTTTGTGCTGGCGCCGATGGCCGGCCTGGCCGCCGCCGGCCTGGTAGCCGCCATCCTGGGTATGAGCGTCTCCGGAAACCTGAATTTCACCGGCGACTTGATTGTGGTGATTTACCTGCTGACCATCCCCAGCCTGATGCTGATGCTGGGCGGATTCGCCTCCGGCAACATCCTGGCGCAAGTCGGCTCCAGCCGGGAGATGAAACTTATCCTTGCTTACGAATTGCCTTTCCTGCTGGCCATCGCCGCGGTAATCTTCAAGAACGGTTTCAGCCTCCGGTTGAACGAACTACTCGCCTTTCAGCGGTCAAGCGGCATGACCATCGGAAGTATCTCCGGCTTCCTTTCTTTTCTGGCGGTTGTCCTTTCCGTGCAGGCAAAGTTGGGAATGCCGCCCTTTGACATCAGCGAAGCCGAAACAGAATTGATGGCCGGTCCGCTGTTGGAATATTCCGGCCTGCTCCTGGCTTTTTTCCGTTTCACCAAGGCGTTGCTCTTTTACAGTCTGCCCCTGCTGATAGTCATCCTATTTTTCGGCGGAATATTTTTTTCCGGCTGGCATATCCTGACCGGAATTTTGAAATATGTCGGCGTGCTCGCCCTGCTGGTTGTCATCAAAAACACTAACCCACGGGTCCGGGTAGACCAGGCCCTGAACTTTTTCTGGAAGCGGGTGGCTCCGCTGGCGCTGGCCGGCCTCATCTTCGCCCTGGCGGGGTTATAATAAAAATGGACTTAAAAACAAATTTGCTGACGCGCTCGCTCTGGGTCTTTCACCTGTCAGCCGCTTCCTGTAATAATTGCGACATAGAGATTCTTGACCTGCTGACCCCGCGGCATGACGTGGAGAGGTTCGGGATTGTGCTGACCGGAAGCATCCGCCACGCGGATGTCCTTTTGGTTACCGGCATCGTCAACCGAAAGAACGTGCCCCGCGTCAAACGGCTTTACGAACAGGCGGCCAAACCCATTCTGGTGGTTGCCGTAGGCACCTGCGCCTGCAGCGGCAATATGTTCCGGACCGGTTACCAGTTCGCCGGACCCCTGGACAAAATTATCCCGGTTGACGCCTACATCCCGGGCTGTCCCCCGAAACCGGAAGCAATGATAGACGGAATCGTAAAATTAATAGGGAAATTAAAAAAATAGTTGTCATTGCGAGGAACGAAGCGACGTGGCAATCTCATCCTTAAAACGGGATTGCCGCGCAAACTGCGCTCGCAATGACCCTGTAATTATGGAACCAAAAAATAGATTCCAGGAAAAGTTCCAGGGAATATTCTCCGAATACGCCGAGGTCCGGAAGCGCATCTATGCAACCATCCCGGCGGATTCGCTCCGGGAAGCGGTTGGCTTCCTCTTCAACGACCTGGAGGCGCGCTTCATAATTATTTCCGGTTTTGACAATGGAAAGGAGATTGAAATCCTGTACCATTTTTCTTTTGATACCTCAGGCGAAATCGTCACCCTGCGGGTCCTGCTAAACCGGAACAAGCCGGAGGTGGATTCTCTGGTACCGCTCTTCCGCGGCGCCTTCTGGATTGAACGGGAAATCTGGGAGATGATCGGCGTCAACTTCCGGGAACACCCGCGGCTGGAAAAATTCCTTTTCTCGGACGACTGGCCGGAGGGCTCCTATCCTTACCAGGTGCCCAGGGACCGGACCAACCGTCCGCCCGACGCGCCGCCGATACAAAGCAAACTATTTTGAAACATCAAATGTAGGGGCGGGGTTATATCCCCGCCCGAATATTCTATGGACAAGAAAGAAGTAATCGTCCCCATCGGACCTTACCACCCGCTCCTGGAAGAACCGGAGTTCTTCAAACTCTTCTGCGAGGGCGAAAAGGTCGTTGATGTCGACTGGCTGGCCGGGATGAACCACCGGGGCATAGAAAAGATTTCGGAAGGGAAGAGTTACGACCAGGTTCCCTTCCTGGTGGAACGTATCTGCGGAATCTGCTCCACCAGCCATCCGCTGGCCTTTGTTAACGCGGTGGAGAACCTCGTCGGTTTGGAAATCCCGGAACGCGCCAAATACATCCGCACCTTCGTGGCGGAGATGGAGCGAATCCACAGCCATCTGCTCTGGGTGGGTCTGGCCGGCCATTTCCTGGGTTACAATACGGTCTTTATGTGGGCCTGGAAATGGCGGGAACCGGCCCTGGATATAATGGAACTGGTAACTGGAAACCGTAATAGTTACGCGATGATGTGCCCGGGCGGGGTACGCCGGGATATGTTTGAAGAAGATTTTCCTTTCATCCAATCAAAACTGGATGAAATAAAATCCAAGGTGGAGATGCTGGCCGCCGCTGTTCCGGACGACCCGGTCCTCCTGGCCCGGCTCAAAGGGGTGGGCGTACTGACCGCGGAAGACATCCATAATTACGGGTCGATAGGTCCGGTGGCGCGGGCAAGCGGGGTTGCCATTGACGTGCGCCGGGACGACCCATACGCCGCCTACGACCGGCTTGACTGGGAAGTAATTACGGAACCGGCCGGCGACCTGCTGGCCCGTACCAATGTCCGGCTCCGGGAAATACTGGAGTCGGTAAAGATACTGGAACAGTGCCTGACCCGGCTCAAAGAGACCAAGGGCGTTATTATGACAAAGGTCCGGGAAGTGCCGCCCGGCGAGGGCATCGGCCACTGCGAAGCGCCCCGGGGCGAATGCTTCCATTACGTCCGCAGCGACGGCACTAACCGTCCCATCCGGCACAAGATACGGGCCCCCAGCTACACCTGCATACCGACCTTTGAAAAATCCGTGGTGGGCGGCCAAATCGCCGATGCCCTGATTACTTTGGCCGGCGTCGACCCCTGCTACTGCTGTACCGAACGTCTTTCCGCAATTGCGGAAGACGGTAAGACTCTGGACGGAGAAACCCTGCTGCGCCTTTCCATAGAAAAGACGCAGAAATTAAAGGAAAAATTGTAGGGGCGGGGTTACATCCCCGCCCGCGGACGCGATGAATCGCGCCCCTACAAAATATATATGAATACGCTTGCTTTCACCTTATTCGGCGAAACGTTGAGATTTTCAAGCGACCCCATCGCCCTGTTCTTTGCGTTATTTTCCACCGTGGTGGGGTTCTTGATATTTCTTTACTCGCTGCCTTACACTAAAGGAAAAGCGCGCCGGGGTGAATTTTACAGTTACCTCTGCCTCTTCTGGCTCGGGATGCTCGGCCTGGTCTTTTCCGGACATCTAATCCTGCTTTACCTTTTCTGGGAAGTAACCGCGCTCTCCTCCTGGCGGCTGATCGGTTTTTACCGGAAACCCGAAGACATAAAGGCCGCGAACAACGCTCTCCTGGTGACCTTCGGCGGTTCCTCCCTGATGCTCCTGGCCTTTATCCTTATCTACGTCCAGACCGGCACCTTTGACCTGGGAAGCCTTGCCGGTGTCCGTCTGAATAGCTGCCTTTACCTTCTCATTCTGGCCGGTATCCTGAGCAAGAGCGCCATCTTTCCTTTCAACGAATGGCTGCCGGCCGCCGGCGTAGCCGCCGCTCCGGTCACCGCCTTCCTGCACGCGGCGGTGCTGGTTAAGATCGGACTCTACGCTTTCATCCGGTTATTTTATACCGTCTTTGTGCCGCCGCCGGCCGTCGCCACTTATCTCCCTCCTCTTTTTATCGTCAGTTGCCTGGTAACCGGCTTCGCCGCCCTGCGTGAAGATGATTTCAAGCGGCTCCTGGCTTATTCCACCATCAGCCAGTTATCGCTCATTTATTTCAGTTTGTCGCTCTTCACCGCAGTCGGCCTGGCCGGAGCCCTTGCCTTTATCCTGGCACACGCTTTCGGAAAATCCGGCCTCTTCCTGATCGCCGGCGTCGTCGAGCACGAAACCGGGGAACGCAACATTACCAAAATGGGCGGTTACTTTAAATCCCAACCGTTGCTTTCCGTCCTCTTCCTGGTGTCTGCTCTTTCGGTAATCGGAATTCCGCCTTTCCTCGGTTTCTGGGGAAAATTCATGCTCATTGCGGCGCCCTTTGCCGCCGGCAATTTAATCCTGGGTTTTCTGGGGATATTGGCCGGCGGCCTTACTCTAATATATCTCATGCGCGCTTTTCAATATGTCTTTCTGGGCAAGGAAAACCTGCCTTTCCGGCAGCCGGTCCCGAAACTGTTTTACGGCTCCGTCTCCGTTCTGGCCTTTTTCTCGTTATTGCTCGGCCTATGGC
>CAZBFL010000088.1:0-5171 GCA_964491175.1 uncultured bacterium | reverse complement strand
TCGGCTTCAGGATGACTTCGATTCCATTATTTAACTTTATAATTTCCATAGTTTTTCAGGCGAGCAGTTCCAAACACGCTTTTTTCGGGTCAGGCGCCCGGGTAACCGGCCGGCCGACTACGATGTAATCGCTCCCGGCCGCAAAAGCCTCTTTGGCGGATAAGGTGCGTTTCTGATCGTCTTTACCCCCCCACCTCGCCTCCCCCGCGGAGGAGGGAGGAATGTTTGGTCTAATCCCCGGAGAAACTACCAGAAAATCCTTGCCGAAACGTTCTTTAATCGCAGTTGCATCCTGCGCCGAAGCCACCACCCCGTCCAAACCGGCCGCTTTTGCTCTTTCCGTCAAACGCATGACCAATTCCGGTACGGCGTAATCAAAACCAAGTTCCCGCCACTCGGCTCCGCTGCTGCTGGTAAGGATGGTGACACCCAGAACTTTAGGCGCCGGCCGGTTCAGCCGCGCCGCTTCCTCCTGAACCGCATTCTTTGCGGCAGCCAGCGCTTCTTGCCCGGCCAGGAGGTGAAGGTTGAAGATGTCAACACCCAGCGAAGCAGCCGCCCGGCCGGCTTTCGCCGTCGTATTGGGAATATCAAAAAATTTCAGGTCCAGAAAAACCTTTAAATCTTTCGCTTTCAATTCCCGGATAATCTCCGGACCGGCCGAAACATACAGTTCCAGGCCAACCTTGTAAAAAGAGATTATTCCGGACAGGTTTTCAACTAATTTCAGGGCTTCTTCCCGGCTGCGGTAATCCAGCGCGATTATGATTCTATCGGTCATAAAATTTGATGTCATTGCGAGCGTAGTTTGCGTGGCAATCCTGTTGTTCAAGAAGACGTCGTCCCGCATGTCGTAGGAGGGGATTGCCGCGTCGCACAATACGCTCCTCGCAATGACAAATCACTCTTTTTCTTCCAGTATCGTCAGTATCCCCAGGAAGAGCAGCGCTTGAAACAGAAGGATTAATCCTCCGGTGAACGGAATTTTTTCCAGGACCAGCGCCGGCAGACCCAGCCCCAGCGATAAAAAATAGATGACTATCACCGATTCCCTCTTCGTAAGGCCGAACTTCAGAAGACGGTGTGAAAGATGGTCTTTGCCCGGGGTAAAGATGGAACGGTCTTCCCGGAAACGGATAACCATCACCGAAAAGGTGTCAAAGAGCGGGATGGCCAGGACGAAAATCGGCGCCAGGACCGGCAGGTAGGACGGCGCTTTCTGATAGTAAAAAGTGGCGGTTACGGAAATAACCGCCAGGAAATAACCGATAAAGGTACTGCCGGCTTCACCCAGAAATATCTTTGCCGACGGAAAGTTATAACGCAGAAACCCGAGGACCGCGCCGGCAAAGACCGCCAGGAGCGTTGCGATAAAGAGCGATCCGGCGCCGGCCGCATAAAGAAAGAAGAGGAAGGCGGATATCAGGCCGACTCCGGCAGCCAGACCGTCCATATTGTCCAGCAGGTTAAAACTATTGGTAATCAGCAGAAACCAGCCCAGGGTCAGGACGATGGAAAATAAAATATTGGGCACGAAGAGCGAAATTCTCAGGCCCCAGAAAAAGAGCAGCAGGGCGATCAGGCCCTGTCCCAACAACTTCCACCCGGCCTTGAGCCCGACCAGGTCGTCAACCAGGCCCAGGAGAAAGATAAGCACGCCGCCGGCGATAATGATTAAAAGTCTGGGCAGGGTGTTAAAGGCGCCGGGCAGGTTTTCCGTAATTCCCTGCGGCAGCAGCGGCCGGAAGAAAGCGATAAAGGCAAAACCGAGCAGGATGGTGATTAAAAAGGCAAAGAGAAGTCCGGCGCCGCCCAGCAGCGGGGTGGGAACCTGATGGACCTTACGCGCCGCCGGATAATCCACTATTCCGCTGGCCAGGGCAACCTTGCGGAAGAGCGGGGTCAGGAAGAGGGAAAGAATCAGGCTGAGCAGGAATGAAGCAAGATAAACAAAATTCCACATTATTGTTTTAATTTATCGGCACTTTTTGCTGACTCATAAAATCTCGGATAACATTAACGATGTGATGTATCAAGCCGCCGATCAAGGGCAGTTTTTCCAACCAGCGCAGGACGATGAAAAAAAAGGCAACCAGCAGCGCGCCCAGAATCGTCATCCCAAAAACGATGCCCAGGCCCCGCACCACCCCCAGCATGAAGTTTTGCCACATAAACTTCCTGGGATTCTTCATCATGTGGAGGAGTTCCTGGGTGTCGGAAGTCAGGGCTTTCCGCAACTGCTGAACGACCGTATCCACCTGGTGCGGCAGTAAAAACTCTATCTCCTCTTTCTTTTCCTCTTTTGGCTTGCGCTCGGTTTCGCCCATTACTACAACTCCCCTTTCGTGGATGGCACTTTGCCCTTCAGCCGCGGCTCCGGGGAGACCGCCTCTTTCAACGCCCGGCCCAGACTTTTAAAGAGCGCTTCCAGAATATGGTGCTGATTCTGGCCGCGACGGGTTTCAACGTGCAGGGTGATGCCCGAACTTTTTGCGAAAGCGTTAAGGAATTCCCGGACATCGCTGAATTCAAAATACCCTTTGTCCCGGGGCAAACGGGGCAATTCCAGGAAAAGATAGGGCCGGCCGGAAATATCCGCGGTGGTCTCCACCAGCGCCTCATCCATCGGGACGGCGGCAAAGCCAAACCGCTTGATGCCCTTTTTTTCGGACAACGCCTTGGCCAGCGCCTGGCCCAGGACCAGGCCCAGGTCTTCGGTAAGATGGTGCCGGTCAACCTCCAGGTCGCCCCTGGCCCGAACCTTCAGGTCCATCAGGCCGTGCTGGGTAAAAGCGGTAATCAGGTGCGCCAGAAAACCGATCGGAATTTCAATATCCGCAACGCCGGAACCGTCGAGATTAAGCGTAACGGAAATTTCCGTCTCCCTGGTCTTCCGGTAAACTTCTGCTTTTCTCTTCATAGATTAAATGCCATCCTAATTAATTTGTGCCACCACGCCGGCGATTTCCGGCTTCTGTTTTACTTCCTCCTCAAAAGCCAAATGCCTTATCTTGTTAACGTAATCCTTCGCCTGGAACGAATAGGTGAATTTGGTGTGGAGGTCATAGCGGCCCTCCAGGATGGCAACCGCGTCCTCTACAAAGACCATCTCTTCGTCGGTCGGAATGATGAAAACCCTGACTCCGGAATCCGGGGCGGAGATATCAAATTCCGCGTTGCGGCTCCGGGCCAGGTTGTTCTTCGCCGGGTCAAACTTGATGGATAGCCCGGCCAAATCCTCCAGGACCAAACGCCGGATATCGGCCGCAAGTTCCCCGACGCCGGCCGTAAAGATGAGGGCGTCCACCCGGCCCAGCGCCGCGCAGTAGGCGCCGATGTACTTCTTGAGCCGGTACGTCTCAACCGCCAGCGCCAGTTTACAGCGGCTGTCTCCTTCGGCAGACGCTTTCAGGACGTCGCGGCGGTCGGTGAACTTTCCGGTAATGCCCAGAATGCCGCTCTTCTTGTTCAAGATGTTATCCATCTCTTTGCCGGATAAATTTTCTTTCTCCATCATGAAAAAATCTATGGCAACATCGTGGTCGCCGGCGCGCGTGCCCATCACCAGGCCTTCCAACGGGGTGAAACCCATGCTGGTATCAACGGAAAGGCCGTTCCGGACCGCATTGACGCTCACGCCGTTGCCGATGTGGCAGGAGATAAGGTTAATTTCAAACGGGTCCTTGCCCAAGAGGACCGCGGCCCGCTTGGCCACGTAAAGCAGGCTGGTGCCGTGGAACCCGTAGCGCCGGACCCCGTACTTCTGGTACCACTCGTAGGGCAACGCGTAGATATAGGCGTGTTCCGGTATCGTCTGGTGCCAGGCGGTGTCAAAGACCGCAATGTGGGGAACCTCCGGAAGCACTTCCAACGCGCCTTCAATGCCGGCGATATTGGGCGGGTTATGGAGCGGCGCCAGAAAAGATGTCGCCTTAATTACCCTTAAAACCTCTTCGTTAATTCTGGTGGAACAGGTAAACCGTTCGCCGCCGTGCACCACCCGGTGTCCCACCGCGACAATTTCATTCAGGTCTTTAATCACGCCGAAATCCGGGTGCTGCAGCATTTCCATGATTAAAGTAATGGCGGTGCGGTGGTCCGCGCATTCCCGCTTGACGGTAATCGGTTTCAGGTTGGTAATCTCGTGGGTGATGTAACCCCCGGGAATCGTCACCCGCTCCACTATGCCCTTGGCCACCGGACGCTTCCGCTTCCAGTCGTAAAGGAGGTATTTGACCGAGGAACTTCCGCAGTTTAAGGTAAGAATCAACATGCGTTATCAACCTCTCCGTTTCAACCGCTGCGCCTGGACAGCCACTACCGTGCTTACCGCAATAATATCTTCCACCGAACAGCCGCGGGAAAGGTCGCTGGCCGCCTTGCTCAGGCCCTGAACCAGCGGCCCCCAGGCCTCGGCATTCGCCAGGCGCTGGGTCAGTTTATAAGAAATATTGCCGCTGTTCAAATCGGGAAAGATAAGCACGTTCGCCTTGCCGGCTACCGGGCTGTCGGCCATCTTCTTGACCGCGACTTCCGGCACCATCGCCGCATCCACCTGCAGTTCGCCTTCGATCGCCAGGTCCGGCCGCTTCTGATTGGCGATGCGGGCCGCTTCCACTATCTTGATTATCAGGGGGTCGTAACCGCTGCCCTTGGTGGAGAAAGAGAGAAGCGCCACCTTCGGTTCAATCTCAAAAAGGTTTTTGGCCGTATCCGCGGAAGCGATCGCAATCTCGGCCAACTGTTCCGCATCCGGATTGGTTATCAGTCCGCAGTCCGCGTAGATAAAAACACCCTTATGGCCGTAAATGGAGTTTGGAACCGACATCACAAAATAGGAAGAGACATAATTTATACCGGGTTCTTTCGGAAGTATCTGGAGCAGGGGCTTGAAGGTCCAGGCGGTGGGATGGCTGACGCCGGCTACCACGCCGTCGGCTTCACCGGAATAGAGCAGCATCGCGGCAAAGTACATCGGGTCCAGAATCAACCTGTCCGCTTCCTCCGGACTGATGCCCTTGTGGCGCCGTATCTTATAGAGTTCTTTCCCCAGTTCGCTGCCGCCGGAATCAGCAGCCGGGTTGAAAAAAGAGATGTCCCTCAGGTTTATTCCTTCTTTTTCCGCCGTCACCTTCACCTTCTCCGGGTCTCCGACCAGGAACGGTTCCACC
>CAZBFL010000087.1:0-5285 GCA_964491175.1 uncultured bacterium | reverse complement strand
AACCACTGCATAGCCACAAATTGGTCACAAACCGGAATATCCTTAATTTAATGATTTATTTTTTATCAAAATCAAATTTCAACTCTAATTGCGGGTTTTGGGATTTTACTTTCTCTAATATCTTCCGTACCAAAGACATTGCGTCCGAAAAAGCCTTCTGAGCCTCAGATTTGGAAAGCAGCGTTTCGCTTTCATAAGTCATTTCGTTGCGTTTTCGGCGCATTGTCTCAAATTGCATCGCCAGATTCCGGTATCTATCACCTAAAATCGCACTGGTCATCTCTACCACCGTCTTGTGCTGCGCTCCGTCATCCGGCACATATCCGTTCAAGAGCAGAAGCGCCCTGCCCGCTTTAAGAATTGCGATATATGCCATCAAATAAGTTGCTCTTTCCGCAAGATGTGAAATTGTCCGGGCTTCTTCCAAGTCTGCGATTGAAGCTCTCAATAAAGACTCGATCTGCACAAAACCTGCCTTTTGCTTCTTTATCTTGCCTTCTTTTATCAATCTTTCAATCAATTTATCTGGCATTTAATTTTCCTTTCAAAATGATAATCCTTTCTTCCAGTACCAGGCTAAGAAAACCGCCTTTTTTTATTCGCTCTTTTTCAAATTCTTTTTTGGTATAAACGGTAAAGTTAATCTCTCTGTTCAATCTTGACTCAAGGTCACGGATACGGCGGGTGAATTTATCGTGATGGCCTTCGCCAACTACTACCAAATCTATGTCCGAGGTCTTTTTCTCTTTTTCTTTTGCATATGAACCATAGATGAAGGCAAAAGATATTCTTCTGAATTTTGACACCAATTCCCTGAGGCTGCCCTCCACTCCTTCAGTCTTAAAAAGAATATTTTTGAGGTCGCGGAACAAAGAATAATCTTTGTTAAGGGAATAAAATTTAGATCTTCCTTTTACAAACGAAACATATAGGCCATCTTCTTCCAGTCTTTTCAATTCCCGGGAAAGATTACCCGGGTCTTCATTGATAAGAACAGCCAGTTCTCTCACGTAGTAATTTTCGTCCGGGTGGGTAAAAGAATAAGCGAGTAATTTTCTGCGTAATTTCGTATTAAGCAATACCGACATAGTCATGACCTCTTTGTTGTATATTTTACATCATTTGTTGTAAATTATACAACTTGACATACATTGTGCGTCCCCCACATCTTTTGCTATCTTTTGTAAGACTCCGTGCGACCTGATGCATTATAAGTTCCGGACAGGCAAATTTGGAAACTCAATAAAGACGCGGGAAATCGTGATATAGCAACAAATTCAGGCAATCCTCTCTTTCACGGTATTTCACGGAATTTCACAGAACTTAACCAACGGGTAGTCACAAATTGTCCACAAAAGGTAAAAACCGGAAAGATGAAAAATGCGGAGACCGTTGCTACAGTAAGGAGCCGCCTGAGGGATTTGAACCCCCGACCTGAGCATTACAAATGCCCTGCTCTACCGCTGAGCTAAGGCGGCGCGTCTTCTTAATTTTACCGTTTTTCCGGCCAGAATATCAACCGCCCGAATTGACTCATTCAAAATACATACGAAGGTTGCATAAATTCTTCAATCTGGGATAAAATAATCGGCAAGATGACCCATCAAAAAACAACCAGAGGGAACTACGCCTTCATTGACGGCCAGAACCTCAACCTGGGCATTCAGGAATTGGGTTGGAAATTGAATTTGCACCGCTTCCGGGTCTACCTGAAAGAAAAGTATGAGGTAACACAGGCCTACTACTTTATTGGCTTTCGGCCGGAAATGAATGACTTATACGTTTCCCTTCAGAGGGCTAACTATATCCTAATTTTCAAACCTACCTTAAGAATCCCCGGAGGCGTGATAAAAGGTAATTGCGATGCGGAATTGGTCTTGCAGGCAATGATTGAGTACCCCAATTATGACCAGGCGGTAATCGTTTCCGGAGACGGCGACTTTGCCTGTCTGGTAAAGTATCTCGGTGAGAAAGGTAAACTCCGGAACCTTCTGGTGCCGAACAGCCTGAAATATTCAGGCCTGTTGAAGAAGCCGGCCGAAAAGAGGATTGTCTTTCTGGATGAGTTGAGGGGCAAACTAGAGTACAAAATGAAAAGGACCCCATAAGGACGAAACCTTATGAGGGCCTTTTCGTCGTGATTCTAAAATTGTTAGTGATATTATACCCACCACCCCCTATTCTCTGTCAAGTGCCTTCGCAAATTCTCTATTTCCCTTCTGTCAAACCTTACAGGCGATGACTTCAACCTCCAGAAGAGCGCCAAGAGGCATTTTAGCTTGCACCGTGGTTCTTACCGGAGGCGGATTAGTTGTAAAATATGAGTTATAGATTTCGTTAAATCCGGAATAATCATTGAGGTCTGCCAGAAAAGCGGTTACTTTGACCACATCCGACATCTTCATGCCGGCTGCTTCGACAATGGCTTCGATGCTTTTAAAAACCCGCCTTGATTGGACCTTGATGTCGCCCTCCGCCAATTTGTTGCTTTCCGGGTCCAGGGCGATAACGCCCTGAACGTAAAGAGTGCCGCCAACCTTAACGCCTTGTGAATATCTGGCGAGAGGCGTCGGCGCTTTGGCTGTTTGGACCGCTGTCTTGTTCATACTGTCTCCATGTCAAACACTTCCTTGATTGCATCGCTGCCGGAATTCCTGCGCCAGGGATTTGCAGTACTGGCTCAGACCGACCACATCCGCACCCATGCTGATGAAACGGTATCCCATCTTGATAAGGTCGTCTATGTTGCCGGGACTGCCGACGGTACCGGCAACCTTGCCGTTAGCCAGGGCGACGTCCGCCACTCTTTTCCTGGTTTCGCTTATCTTCGCGTTATTCCAGTCTCCAAGGACACCGATGCCGTGGGAGAAATCGCCGGGTCCGAAAAAGATGACATCTATGCCCGGCAGTTTCGCAATCTTCTCCAAATCAGCCAGCGGCTCCGGGTCCTCGATTTGAATGATGACAAACCGGTTTGTGTTTGCCTGCGCGGCGTATTCGGCTAAATCGATGTTGGTATAAGCGCCGTCTGCATTGCCGCCGTCAATCGGCCGGCGGCCGACCGGGTGGAACCGGGTCGTCCGGACGACATTACGGGCATCCTCAAGGCCCATCACGTGCGGAACCATAATCCCGGCGGCGTCCAGTTCCAGCGGCCGGATATAGTCGCTGTAACCGCCCCGCGCCACCCGCACCATCGTATCCATGTTGTAAGCCTTGGCCGCCAGGATCTGTTCTTCCACCACCGACCAGTCACACGCAGTATGTTCCATGTCGACCCAGACACAGTCAAAACCGAACATCCCGGCAATCTCCGCCACCCGGCTGCAGGAAAGGTTGATTTTAAAACACCCGGCTAATTGTCCGGACCGAAGTCTCTGCAGAACACGACTGGGTCTCATCTCCATTTTTATCTCCCGAGGTTGTACTGTTAAGCCGTTGAAATTTCCGAAAGCAAAACTTCCCGGCCTTTCTCTTCACGGCTCCTGATTCCGGCAATGACCATCTTCATCAATTCCTCCGTTTCGGAAAAGGGAAACGGCCGGACGCCGGTCCGCAGATATTTTACAAAACTTTCCAGTTGTTTCTTGAACGAGTAAAACGAATCCGTCGATTTGGTCTGAACGCTGCCGGCGGTGCCGCACAACTGGAGTACGCCAAAACCTCCGTACATGTCTTTATTGGCCACCACGACCGCATCTACTCCGCAGCGGTGTTTGAAATGAACGACGTTGCGGTCAATGCTGCCGGTGTTTCGGGCCGATATGAAACCGGGGCCCAGGATGGGGTAAATAGCTTCCAGGGCGTGGATTCCGTATCTTTCCCAGGTCTTGGCTGTGGTGATACTGACAAACCTCATCTCACCCAATTCGTGCGTTGAAAGGCGGTAGGGCATAAATTCCTTGCAATACCGCATACAACTGGAAGAAACGATTGCGGCGCCTTCGGCCACCCATCTGCAAAAAATCTTCAGGTCCTTTTCGTTGTCTACCAGCGGCTTGTCCACAAATATTGGCAGGCCGGCTTCAATAAAGGAGCGGCAGCGCGCCACGTGTTCGTGGCCTTTATCGGTCGCCACTATTACCGCGTCCACTTTACCGATTACGTCCTCCGCCTTTTTAACCACATTGGGAACCAGGGAAGCCCGGGCAACCTTAACCGCGTCTTCCGGGTCGTCGGTCCAGACGTGCGTCACCTTCGCGTCCGGAATGCGCAGGGTCTCTTTCGGTTCCTTGTCCAGGTAAGCCGGAATACCGGCAAAAGGGCATTTCGCCATCTCTTCCGGGTTATAACCGTTGAAGATGGCGCTCCAGGAATAGGGATGGCCATTGCCGTCCACCATACCCAGCATCGCCAGGCGGATTACTTTTTTGTCGACCAGGGGTTTTATCGTTTTAGACATTTTTGTTCCCGTTTAAAGTAACCGACGGAAACCGCTGTGGGCGACCGGGCCTTTCAAGCTTTCTTTCACCCGGTTCTGTTTCAGCGTCTTTGCGATTTCGGCAAAGACCCCGTCAATCGCCTTGCCGTAAAGAGAAACTGTCTTTTCCGTGTGCGCCAGGGTAGGGTAGACGGAAATTCCGGCCAGGAAACCACGCCCCAGCATCAACTGCGCATAAAGGGTACGCAGTTCTTCGGCCATCGGGTGGTCAAAACGGAAATGGGCCAGACAGGGGTAGCCGTTGTCGAACTTCAACGGTATTTGATATTTGCCGCCGGCGTCCTTCCATAATTGCAGAATCAGGTTTCCGATATGCGCCACGTGACCCGGCACATCGGTTTCCGACATCTTCATCAGCGTAGCTAAAGCCGCAACCGGACCGACGCTCTCGGTCCAGTAGGTACTGCTGATAAAAGAGTTGTGGGCTCCGGACATCGCCTCTTTTGTTCCGATTACCGCCCCAATAGGATGGCCGTTGCCCAGGGCTTTGGCGAAGATTGCCATATCCGGATTAACTCCAAACTTCAGGTGGGCGCCGCCAAAATGAAGGCGCCATCCGATGGTAATTTCATCGAAGATGAGCAGGGCGCCGTTCTTGTGAGCCGTATCCCGGACAAACTCCAGAAAACCGGGTTCCGGATTTCGGCCCCGGCACGGTTCCATAATTACGGCGGCCAGGCGGCTGCCGTGTCCATCGATGATTTTTTGAAACTCTTCGCGGTTATTGAAAGTAAACGGAAGGGTTGTCCCGCGCAGTTCACGGGGAACGCCAAGCGGGTCAAGGCCCGGCAAAAGATGACCGCGCAAACTATCGCTCTCGCCCAGGTTGGCGGCCAGGTACCAG
>CAZBFL010000086.1:0-5291 GCA_964491175.1 uncultured bacterium | reverse complement strand
AAGGACGACGGAAAGCCGGACTGGGTTATTGACGGTTCCAGTTCCACGCGCGGCGATAAAGCGGGGACGGAAGTTGAGCCGACCGCCTGGTGGGACCGCCACGGGCGAAAGGCGCTTTTTTCACTGCTCTGGATTCTGGTTGGAATAGTGGCTGTTATTGCGTTATTTTTTCGTTTTACAAACAGGGTTAAAGCTGCCGGCACGGTGGAACCCTTTGATAAAACGTACGTCACCGCACCGGTTGAGGGTGTTGTGGAACTACTGTCTGTTATCGAAGGTCAGACGGTAAAGGAAGGTGAACTGCTTGCCAAGATCCGGCCGGATGACGCGGGGTCTTACAAGGATGTCGAAGCGGAAAAATTTGACCTCGCCGGCCTTCAAAAAGAACCGGAAAAGTCAAGAGAAAGAATAGCCATGCTTTCCGATAATCTGGGCCGGTTGCGTCAGGAGGCGGATATTTTCCGGAAGGATGAGTCGGAAATTCAGGCGGCCCGGGAAAAAATTCTCGCCGCTGAAGCCGAATATAAACAGGCAGTCAAAGACGAGGAAAGAGCGCGTAATCTGTATCAGCAGGAGGCCATCAGTCAGGTTGAATACGAAGACGTGGTGACCAGGATGGAGGTAGCGCGGGCAAACAGCGCCATAGCCAAAGCGCAGCAAAAAGCACTTCAGAATCAGCGTAGTATCAAAGAACAGCAATTATTGAGAGATATTGAATCCACGGAAAGGGAGATTACGCTTGAGAAAGAGACGCTTCGCCAGAGGCAATCGGAGTATTTGCAGAAAACAACGATGCTCCGGGCAGCCAGAGACCAGACCGGCCGTTTGCTTATCCTTGCGCCCCGGTACGGTCAAGTCATCCGTCGGGATAAAGATATAGGCGAACACGTAAAGAACGGAGACCTTATTTTTGTTCTTGCGCATGACCGGGAAATGGTTTTGTTGGTTAAGATTTCGCCGGATGACCTGTCCAGGATACAAATTGGCCAAAAAGCATTAATCTATCCCCGTAGTTTTTCACAACGATTCTCCGGTCCCGGAGAAGGAAGGGTAATTCAAATAGGAACTTTTGCCCGGCCTCAAGGTCAGCAGGGCCAGGTTACCTATGTGCCGGTTAAGGTGCTGGTTGAAAAGAGCCGGTTTACCCTGGTGCCCGGTTCTTCCGCCGAAGTGGTGATTTTTACGGATAATCCATGAAAGAGTCTTCAGAAGTTGCGCCAGCCCCTTTAATTCTGGCTTCAACCGATTCTATCCCCCAACTGATCCGGGAACGGCTGGAGGTTATAGTTCTTCATGGTGAACCGATTGTGTTAGCCGCCGAAGCAGACCTTGACCCGCTCGGTCGTATCCTGCCTGTCTGGCTGTTGGCGACTAAGAACCACGTTGTTGTCGTGCCGGCGGTTCCGGAAATACCGGTAAAAGGTCCTTATAATTACAAAGCAATCAGTAATTTTGATATTCATCCCTCAATCGGTTCCACTTCCCTGCGTCTTTTTCTGAAAAAAACGCCCGCAGAACTGGTCCGTTTTACCAATGAAAACCGGGAACGTTTTCAACGCGTCCTGACGCAGTTAAAACGTCTGAAAGAAGGACTATCAATTCAGAAAGACGCGCTGTTTGCTTCAGACCCCAAATTTTGTTACAGGTGCGGTTTAATCCTGCCGGCAATCGGCGCGCCTTGTTCTCACTGCGTTCAGCGCAAGGCTGCTTTCAGCCAGATGTTTTCCATGCTGGCGCCTTACCGCTGGACAATGTTGGGACTTTTCTTCCTGATGATTGTCGGCATCGCCCTGGATATGCTGCCGCCTTTTCTCACCCGGGTTTTGGTAGACGATGTTTTGACCACTCAGCAACACGCCGACTGGCTTCTTTTCCTGGTGGCTGCCCTGGCCGGGGCCGCACTTCTGCGCCGCGGCATCGACATTATCATTAACTGGTTGTCGCCCAAGGTGGGAACCGGTGTCACCAACGACATCCGCAAACGTCTCTTTCAGAAACTGCAGGAGATGTCGGTGGCTTACTATGACCGGGTTTCGGTGGGACACCTGATGAGCCGCATCACCAGCGACGTGGAAGTCATGCACGGTTTCGTGATTCAGGTAACCCAGGGATTTCTGGTGAACGTTTTTTTGACAGTTGCCATCGGCGTTATGCTTTTTTCCCTGAATGCCAGACTGGCTGTTCTGGTCCTCATTCCCATCCCATTCGTATTCCTCGGCACCATATTTTTCTGGAAACGCATCTACCCTAATTATTACAAATACTGGGACAGTAATTCCAAACTCGGTTCTATGCTTAACGGGGTCCTTTCCGGTATCCGGCTGGTGAAGGTTTTCGGGCAGGAAAAACGGGAAACCAAACGGTTTTTTACGGCGGCTGATTATGTCCGCGAAACGCGTATCAAGGTAGATACCAAAGTAGGTATTTTTTCGCCCTTGATGGCTTATGTTTTCGGGCTGGGCGGTCTAATCGTCTGGTTCGTAGGCGGCCGAGACGTGCTCAGCGGCTGGATAACCCTGGGAACGCTGATGGCGTTTTTAGGTTATATCGGAATGTTTTATGGACCGCTGGGAAGTCTGGCGATGTTCTCCAACTGGGTGACGCAGTTTGCCACAGCCAGTCAGCGCATCTTCGAAATTCTGGATATGCCCTCCGAAGTCCAGGACGACCCGGACGCTATTTCTTGTCCGCAGATTTCCGGCGCGATTGATATGGATGACGTCTGGTTCGGTTACGACCCGTACAATCCGGTTATCAAGGGTGTCTCACTGAAGATTGAAGCCGGCGAGAAGATTGGCATCGTGGGCCGGAGCGGTTCGGGCAAGACCACGCTGGTCAATCTGCTCTGCCGTTTTTACGAAATTCAGGGAGGTGAGATTAAGATTGACGGCGTTCCGGTACGGCGTTTCAAGCGGCCGGAAATCCTGCAGCATATCGGCCTGGTTCTCCAGGAGCCCTTTCTTTTTCGGGGTTCGATCAAGGATAACATCGCTTACGGAATGCCCGGCGCTACCTGGGAAGATATTCTTAACGCCTCCCGGGCCGCAAACTGTCACGATTTTGTCATGAAGTTGCCGGAAGGTTATGATACCCAGTTGGGTGAGAGGGGCGCCGGCCTTTCCGGCGGTGAAAAACAGAGGGTTTCTATCGCGCGGGCGCTTTTGTTTAACCCCCGGATTTTAATTCTGGATGAGGCCACTTCCAGCGTGGATACGGAAAGTGAACAGGAAATTCAGCGGGCGCTGCGGGTTATCGGGAAGGGCCGTACCGTTATTTCCATCGCACATCGTCTTTCCACGCTGAAAGACGCCAACCGTATTTACGTTATTGATGCTGGACGAATGGTTGAATTCGGCACCCATGAAGAATTGATGAAGCGGCAGGGTGTTTACTATAAACTGGTCAAGATTCAAACCGAACTGGCCAGTTTGGAACTGGATTAATATGGAACAAAAAGAATTGCCGTCGGTCCTTAAGGTTGAGGGTGTGGGCGTTAACTTCCTGGCCCTGGACCGGACGGAGATAATTATGGGTTTTGACAACTTTCTCTATGTGGTCTTGAAGTCTGGACCGGGAAAGGAAGACCTTGTTTACCGGGGGGTTTTTGCCGCGCTCTGTTTTCCGGTTACCTGTCCGCATCAGTATGTGTCGCTGCGCTATATCGATACCGGAGGGGAAGAACGGGAAATCGGCGTTATCCGCGACCCGTCTGAATTTCCGGCCGAGTCCCGCCGTCTGATCGCCGCCAGTTTGGCCAACTACTATTTTGAGTTTGAAATTTTAAGAATCTTTAAGATTGAACTTCGGTATAACCTGCTGATGTTTGACGTTGAGACCGACCACGGTCCCAGGCAGTTTGAAATGTACTGGCGGGGCGACCGGGCCCAGAATTACGGCAGGGAAGGCAAGGTGTTATTTGATATTTTTGAAAACCGGTACGTTGTCCGCGACGTGAGTAAACTCTTGCCGGACGACCAGGAACTTTTCACCCGCTTCATCTATTGGTGATATGTCATTGCGAGCCCTTTCGGTAGGACAGGCGTCCCGCCTGTCCTGAACTCAGGGCGCGGCAATCTCGTTCTTCGTGTTGACTATTTCCCCATCCCTGCATTATAATTTCACTACCTATGGATAAAGAAAAAGATATTGAGAAGATTCGAGGGCAGATCGACCGCATTGACGGTGATATCCTGACTCTGCTTCAGCAGCGGGTAGGGGAGATACTCAAGATCGGCGAGATTAAGAAAGAAGACGGCAAACCGGTTTACGACCCGGCCCGGGAAAAGAAGATTCTGGAGCGGCTCAAGAAGGAGAACAAAAGCCGTCTTTCCGAAGACGCCATTACTTCCATCTTCCAGGAGATATTCAGTTCCTGCCGTTTTCTGGAATTTCCTTTGCGCATCGCTTATTTCGGTCCGGAGGCCACCTTTACACACCAGGCGGCCCTTAAAACCTTCGGCAGCCAGGCGCAGTATGTTCCCCAGAAAGTCATCGGTTCCGTTTTTAACTGCGTGGAAAAAGGTCAGGCCGATTACGGTCTGGTGCCGGTTGAGAATTCAAACGAAGGCGTGGTCAACCACACCCTGGATATGTTTCTTGATTCCGACCTGAAGATTGTGAATGAAGTATTGCTTCCAATTCGGGAAAACCTGCTCAGTTACAGTTCCCTGAAGGAGATTAAAGAGGTTTATTCCCACCCGCAGCCTCTGGCGCAGTGCCAGAACTGGCTGGAAGAAAACCTTTCCGACGTGACGCTGCACGAAACCGACAGCACCGCCGAAGCCGCAAAGATTGCGGCCAAAAAGAAGAATGCGGCTGCCATCGCTTCTGAAATCGCTTCAATGCTTTACGGGGTTCCAATACTGGAGCGGGATATCCAGGACCACAGCCGTAATTTTACCCGTTTTCTGGTTATCGGCCGGCACTACGCTGCGAAGAGCGGCCGGGATCGCACCAGCATCCTCTTTTCCATTAAAGACCGGGTCGGCGCGCTTCACGACATGCTGGTTCCTTTTCGGCAGAACGGCTTGAACCTGACCAAGATTGAGTCACGGCCCACCAAGCGCCGCGCCTGGGAATACGTATTCTTCATCGATTTCCTGGGTTATCGTGAGGATGCGGCGGTAAAGGCGGCCCTGGCCGAACTGGAAAAACTCTGTCTCTTTTTGAAAATTCTGGGTTCTTACCCGGTTGCGGATGAACCTTGATCTTCTGGCCGGACGCATTCTCCCGCTTTGCCTGCTTCTTTTCAGCCACATCTGCGCCGATTATCTTTGTCAGTCAAAGAGGTT